>NZ_CP075338.1:909146-1212194 GCF_023278365.1 Epilithonimonas zeae
TGCTTTATCGTCTTTGGTTGTAGAGATATAACCTTTTGGTTTATTCAAAAGAACGTAAACCGGTTTTTCAGGTGTAATATTTTGTCCGTCAAAAACTACTCGGTCAGTTTTCTGAACCTGGTAACCCATTTCAGTTACCACTTTTCCATTCACTTCTACAAGACCTTGCGTAATCAATTCATCAGCTTCTCTCCTGCTACAAATCCCTGAATTAGCTATATATTTATTAAGTCGGATAGTATCTTTGAAAACCTCCTTACTTATTTTCTCGAATCTTCTTTTTTGGATGAACGATTTCGTTTTGTCTTCATCCCTTTCAGCTCTGTTGAAAGGTTTTTTGGGTCCAAATTTTCTATCGCCATTTTCGTATTTGTCTCTACTGTCGAAACGATCTCCGCCTCTTGTAGTTTTAGGTCCACGGGAATTTCCGAAAGATTTTCCACTTCCAGAATTTCCTCTGCTATCGCTGGAGCTACGGGAGTTTCCGGAAGGTCTGCTGCCCCCAGATGGTCTTGGTTTTTTGTTTCTACCTGATTGATTTCCGTCTCCGCTCATTTTCTAAAATTTTTGCAAAGATAGTGATTTAGTTAAGAGTTCCGAATTATGGATTGATTTTAACGAAAATTGAGAATTAGGTACTTAATGATTTCTCTTAAAAAATATATAATCCGTAGCGATAGGTTCCAAACCAGCTTCCTTCATCTGCGTTGCAACCTGACCACGATGATAAGTGGAGTGATTGATTAAATGAAATAAAATCCCTTGAATCGAATTATTGAATTCCTGTCCTTTAGATGTTTTGTAAGTAATGATTTCATCCAGGTTTCTTTCGTTAAGAATTTTAATACTGTTTTCGAAATTTGATTGATTGATTTCCAAAAGTTTTTCATCAGCATTAATTTGCCAAACTCCGAATGTATCCTGATTAAGGATTCTTGCATTCCAAATCTGATGGGCATTCAGAATATGATTGAGGAGATTCTTGCCTTTCTCCGACCACACAGAATTATTCTCCAGAAAATTCTGAATCAGCAATTGATTGAAATGCAGATTATATTCTAAAAGGTCTTTAAAATGGTCTTTCATCACTCAAACATCTCAGCCAAACGAACAGCTTTTATTTCATTAGAATTATAAAGTTCATCAACAGTTTTTTTCTTTTCTAATTTTGGATAAAGATTAATACCAATGATTTTAATTTTCCCTTCTTCTACCCAACTTTGTTCTTTCACAGCTTGCTCGAATATCATTTTCTGAATTTCGCCTGATTTCAAAAGTTCAAGATAACCACCTTTTTCCTCGATTTCAAGGAATAATTTCCAAGATTTCTCAGCCAATTGTTGTGTAATATCTTCTACGAAATAACTTCCGGAAGATGCATCTTCAAAAACATTAATGATGCTTTCGTAAGCTAAAACAATCTGTTGTTTGAAAGAGATTTCTTTAGAAAGTTCTGTGTGATTTTCTATTTTATAGTCATTAGAAAAAACCGCATCTGCGCCTCCAATCATCGCTGAAGCTAATTCCAAGGTGGAACGAATCAGATTATTATCTGAATCATTTTTAGACTTGTTTCGGAATGAAGTTTCTGCAAAAATATAGGGTATCAAGTCTTTTTCAAATTCCTTAGACAACTGATTGAACAGATATTTGAAAGCTCTGATTTTAGCAATTTCAAAAAAATAATTGGAACCTATTGCAAATCGGAAAACCAATTTTTCAAGAATCTCCGCACCTAATTTCTCAACCAAATCTTTAGATTTAGCCAGTGCAAAAGCCAATTGCTGAATGATGGAAGCTCCGGCATTTTGATGCAAACTGACATCAATGCCAATCTGTCTTTCGAAAGCTTTTGACAATAGTTCACCAGCCAGATGTTCACTGATTTCCGCAGTTTTATCATCGGAAAAAACATCAATCAAAGAAAAATATCGATTGGTTTCTTCGGTCAAAATATGTTCAGCCAAATCCGGATTGTTGACGAAAAGTGCTTTTTCTTCCAGGCCTTCAACATTTTCATTCAACAGAAAAGCAAAAGCCTGTTCTTCCAAACCATCCTGATATGCGGCGACAAGATATGTGCTTTCTTCAACTTTTGGAAGAATTTTTGTTTCAGAATTGTTTTGATAATAAGGCTTTACCGTAATATTTTCCAGATTCTCCTTTTGAAGAATTGCATAGATATCATCTGTTTTCAATTGTTTTTGAACCAGCTTTTCCCAATTGTCAAATCCACTCATCTTTGAAAAATTTTTGTTTTGAAAAGTACAAATTTCACAGCAAAGGCAGTGTAAAATTTGTCAGAAAAGTATTTATAAAAATCAAAAACCTTTTCAAGTCAGAAAAGGTTTTTATATCAATTTATTTTTTTGCGATTTTGGAACTGTCAACTACCAAAATGAAAATCTCTTCGTTCGGTTTTTTCATAAAGTAATTTTCACGGGCGTATTTTTCTTTTTCTTGCTTGTTATTCATCAGTTTACGGTAGAATTTGTCATTCTTTTCGTATTCTGTCTTGTAGAATTCGCGTTGGCTTTCATAGCGTTTTATTTCACCGTTCAGCTCGTTGATAACCAAAAAAGAAGTGCTGTCAAAAAATATCATCCAGACCAAAAATCCAACCAATGTCAAAACATATTTGTTAAACACGTAAGTCTGGAAAAACTTGAGTGTCGGCGATTTTTTCTTGATATCTTTGATTAGTTCTTTCATAATTAATGAACTTTTTTAAGTGAATTGTTAATCACAGTAGTTAAGAAATCAATCGCTACAGAATTCTGCTTCATATTCGGAACAATCAAATCGGCTTCGTTTTTAGAAGGTTCGATAAATTCCTGATGCATCGGTTTCAGGGTCGTTTGGTATCTATGCAAAACTTCTTGCAAATCTCTACCTCTCTCCTGCGTATCTCTGCGAATTCTACGGATTAATCTCTCGTCAGAATCCGCATGAACAAAAACTTTCAGGTCAAATTCTTTCAGTAATTCTTTACTTGTCAAAACCAAAATTCCTTCTACAATCAAAACATTTCTTGGTTCAACTGTTACGTGGTCGCCCGTTCTGGAATGCGTGACAAAAGAATAAATCGGCTGTTCTATGCTCTGATGATTTTTGAGCGCCTTGACGTGTTCTAACATCAGGTCAAAATCAATTGATTTTGGGTGGTCATAATTGAGAACCTCTCTTTCTGATAAAGTTAAATTAGGATTGTCGTGGTAATAATTATCTTGAGAAAGTACATTAACACCTTCCAAGTTAAGTTGTTGAAGAATTTTATTGACAACAGTTGTCTTTCCGGAACCTGTTCCTCCGGCTATACCAATCACGAGCATCTCTACATTTTTTACAAAAATACTATAATTTTTTTTTCAGAATCAAATAAAACTGAAAATTACTTACACAAAAAAAGCTGCAATATGCAGCTCTTTTTTATTTTCTTCTTCCACTATTTTCGGTAGAACGTGTTTCAATTTGAGGTCGAACCTGTTTTTGCGGTGATGTTCTTATATTATTCTGATTTCTCCTTGTTGGCTGAACCCTAATATTATTTTGATTTCCGGTGGCAGGTTGTGTTCTCACATTATTTTGATTGGTATTAATCATCCCACTGTTTCTCTGACTTCTAACAGGCTTAATTCTGATATTTTCGTTATGCATCGAGTTTCTTTTCGGCGAAATCACAATGTTATTTCGGAGTCTGGAATTAGACTTATACACAACTCCATTTCTGTAATAATTGTTGTTATAATCTAAGTAAACAACGTTTGGCGCATACCAATAACCATCAGGAGACTGATAATAACCGTCTCTATAACCATCTGAATAACCCATAGAATAAGGATCATTATTATAACTGTATGAATCTGTTGCCGCAACACAAGAAACCATACTCATTGCAAAAGCAGCTAATATTATTTTGATTGAATTTTTCATTTTCTTCGATTTTATAAGTTATACATTGTCTGTATTAACAAATAAATTACAAAGAATCTGCCAAGATTGAATTAATTATAAAATCACTTTATTCAAAATAGAAGACAATTTAGTAAACTATACAGTTTTTAGATTTATAGTAATATCCTAAATCTTTGAATTTTGATAATTTTCCATCCTTTTGTACAGATACAATAAACGCTTCTTTAGATTCTGGACAACTATTATATTATTTACTTTAAGTTTATAACCATAATTCGTTTTTAGAAAACCATTACCTTTTGAAGATTTATAATCGATATCATAATCGTTAATTCGCGCAATCAAAAAAGCTTCCTTCTCGTTATCAATTTTTCCTATAAACTCTCTCAGTTCTTCTATACTTTGAACGAAATACCAATTCTTATTTTTTAAATATAGAATTCTATAATTACAATAACTCGGTTGACATCCTGAAAAGAATCCATTTCCTGTTTTAGCTTCAGGAATAGGAATTAGCTTTGCAAGTTCTGTATTACCATTAGAAAATATTTTTTCAGGTGAAATACCATATACATAGTCAACTTGCCAATATTCAACATTTTTAATCGGAATAATAGACTTTAATAACTCTTCATCATAAGTTTCTTTTTCTGGTAATTTGGTGAAATTTTTATTACAAGAATTTAGAAAAAATAATAGAATTAATATAGAAAATATTTTATACATTTTCAATCAATAAGATTCATTTACTCTTCAGGAGAAATCCCCAAAATATAATAGAAAACAGCCAAAACTCTGGCAAAAAATTCACGGGTGTGATTTCTGTAGAAACTTTCATTTTTGCTGACATCCTGAGCGTCGAATCCAAGAGCATTCATCCCATTATTTCTAGCAAAAAATAAGGCTCTGAGGTTATGAAAACCTTGTGAAACGATAATCACATTTTTTTGACCGTAAACATTTTTACAACGCAAAATACTTTTATGAGTGTTGAAGCCTTTCGGGTCTTCAATAATAATATTTTCGGGGACGCCTTCTGTATAAACTAAAAAACGTTTCATAGCGGCTGGCTCATCATAATTTTCACTTTTCTCGCCGCTAACAATAATTTTCTTGATTTTTCCGTGATGATAAAGTGTTCCGACCGCATCCATTCTTGCCGTAAAATAGGGATTGGCAACACCTGAACGCATTTTAGGAGATGTCCCTAAAACCAAAGCGCAATCTCTTGATGGAACTTTGCTGATTTTCGTATATGTTCTTCCACTTGTAAGAGCAACAACCCAGAAGTTTGCTAAAATCAATAGCAAAATCCCCAGCTCTACAAGCCTGAAAATAATCTTCAGAAAATTAGCAACCTTCTTCAACATTAGTTATACAAATCAAAATCTAAAGATACATCTTTGCTCATTGCAATGGAAACGCAAGGCAAAATTTTTCCCTGAAGTTTTTCATTTTCTGTCAAATATTCATCTTCTGTCATATCCACTTCCCCATTTTTCAGATAACAAAGACAGCTTCCACAGATTCCGGATTTGCAGGAATAAGGCAATTTATAACCCAAATCCAATAACTGCTGAAGTATTTTCCGTTCATTATTTTTTAGAATAATTCCGTCTTTTTCAATATGATTGAATTTGATTTTTACAGTCACATTTTCAATCAAAGGAAATTCTTTTTCTGTTGGATAGATATCATCGTTAAAAGCTTCGAACAATTCAAAATGAATATTTTTTTTCGGAATGCCGTGGTTGTAACAAGCATTGGCGACAGATTTTATCATCGCGCCCGGACCACAAATCAAAACCTTATCTGTACTATCCCAAATCGTAGATTCTTCATCATCTTCGTCGAGATGAAGGATTTGATTGATGATTAAAGCAATTTTCTTTTCATCTAATCGACCCTGGAAAAGTTTGTCTTTAATGGGTTCTTGCGACAAAAAATAAAAAACTTCAAATCTTCCGACATTTTCTTTCTGCAGATCTTCTAATTCCTGCTTCAGAACAATATCTTCAAAGCTTTTGTTGCCATAGAAAAGGAAAATTCTGGTAAATTGTTCTTCGTGGAGGATATTCTTAATATGACTAAAAATTGGTGTTATTCCAATTCCGGAAGCAAACGCCAGAATTGTTCTTTTCTCATTAGGTCTGGAGGGAATGAAAAATCGTCCCAAAGGTTCACTTACTGAGATTTCATCGCCAATATGATAATTCTGAAATAGAAATTGGGTGGAGCTTTCGTCACCATTAATTTTGATTGCCAGTTCAATTTTACTTTCAAAGGGTGCTGACGTAAAAGAGTAATCATTCTGAATTTCCTTTTCATTGAAGTGGTATTTCAATGTTACATATTGTCCAGCCTGATATCGATATTGCGATTTTAATTCCTCAGGAATTTCCAATTTCAACGCAAAAGCATTTTTGGTCAATTGTCGTTTTTTAGCTATTTTTAGCCTGTGAAACTGAGGTTGATTCGCGATTGTTAATTGATTCTTCATTGTCAAGAATCAAATTTAATGAAAATTGACAAAAGAAAAATATCAAATTATCAGTTCTACTAAAAAATATGAAAACAAAATTGATTTTACTTTTATTTCTTCTATCTAATTTCTTATTTTCTCAGTCCCGAGAACAAATTTTGGATTCTGACCTGTATAAAATGAAATTTCTATTTTATAATAACCTTCCAAAATTTGTCAATTATTTGTCATACAATATCAAGGTCAATGAAGAAGACTTGCTAAAAAGAATTAAAACAAATCAGGCACAATCCAAATTAAAATCTGATAGTATAACCTATATCTATTTTAAAAATATTAGCAGTCCTGTTAAGTTCAATGGTAAATATCAATCTTCAATTACAAAAGCTGTACTCACAAAAACACCCAATGGAAAAGTTGTAAAAGAATATTCTATGGTTGGAGTTTTTGATGAATATGATAAGCATTGGAAATTTATTGACTCTTCTATTTTGACTGATGAAGAAATTAAAGTACATTTTTCAACCTTGAGTGAGAAAATGATTTCATCTATAAAGCCAATGATTCAATATCAATTTGATGAAGGTAATTTATTAAAAAAATGTAATGATTACCGTAACATTGAACTCGAGTCTATTTCTCCGTTTACTTTTGATAAACAAAGAATATTGGTCTACGAGACAGAGAAAAAAGATATTACAAACGATAATTATTATCTGATGGATATTATTCGATATAAGGAAAATCCCTGTCTAACAAAATCTGTGTTGAAGGACTTTAAAAAAGAAAAATCAAAGTCTAAAATCGGTGATGAACTTGATATGGAAATTATTGTTTTTGATAGCAATACATATTATTTTACCACCAAATTCAAAAATGACAAACGCATATTTTTTGATAAATTAACTGTTGTTGGGAAGCTTAACCCTTAGAATTATGAAAAAACTATTTATATATTCAATCTTATCAATCAGTCTTTTAGCTTGTAAAAAGAACGATGAAAAAGTTGCCGAGGTAGAGGCAAAAGAAGATTCAATAAAAGTTGAACCTACAAAAACCGAAGCGGATGTTGCGCAATTGAAAGAGTTTTCTCCAGAAACAATCTCAACAACTTTAAAATCGAATCATTCGGATACGCTTTATGTGACTAATTTCTTTGCAACGTGGTGTGGGCCGTGTATGCACGAGATTCCTTTTTTCAGAAAAAAGATGGAAGAATTGGCCAATCAACCTGTGAAATTCACTTTTGTAAGTCTGGATAACAAAACCGATTGGGCGACAGATGTCAGCGATTTTGCGGATGAATATAACATTAGAGAAAATGTTATTCTTTTAGACGGAACACTTTTGAATCAAGAATTTTTCAGGCAAAATTTCCAATCTTGGGATGGAGGCGCTATTCCATTTACCTTGATTAGAAAAGGCGATAAATCTGACGAAACGGTTGGTTCTATGAGCGAGGAAATGCTCAATGAGAAAATCGAAAAACTATTGACCCACAATTCTACTACAAAAGTTGTTGAGAATAAAGAAAAAGTTGGAATTGCCGGTCCTAAAAAATCTTTGAAATAAGTATTATTCTTGATGAAACGTTTTCCTGTTCTGGTAACATTGATAATCGTATTAGCGATTATTACATTTTTCATCAACCTTAATATTGGTTTTGCAAAACTGAATTTTTCTGATTTTTTTAATTCAGAATGTGAGAATTTTCAAATTGCCGGATTCAGGATCAATCGTGCTTTGGCAATGCTTTTAGCTGGAATCGCAATTCCTACAAGCGGATTTCTTTTGCAGGAATATTTTAAAAATCCTTTGGCAGGTCCTGATGTTTTGGGAATCACTTCGGTTTCCAGTTTGTTTGTGGCATTTTATATTTTCTTTTCACAGAATATTCTGATTCCTGATTTTCTACAAAATAGTTTTATCAGTTTATCTTCAATCACCGGAAGTGTTGTTCTGATGATGATTTTACTATTATTTTCGAATCGATTTCGGGATAAAAGTTTCATCATTATTTTCGGATTTTTGATTTCGGCTTTGGCTGGCGCTGTTGTTTCATTTCTTCAGTTTTATGTGGAGAGTCAAAGTTTAAAGAATTATATGCTCTGGACTTTTGGAGCGAATAATCAGGCGAATTTGATTCAGATTTCTATTCTTACAGTTTTAATCATTATTGGACTGATTTTCACTTTCAAATCTATAAAACCTTTAATTGGAAATGCTCTCGGAACAGCTTATGCACAGAGTTTCGGAGTCAGTCAATCCAAACTGAAAATCAGCATTATTGTAGCTTCTTCTCTACTTTCTGCTTCGGTTACGGCTTTTTTAGGACCGATTTTATTTATAGGCGTTGTGGTTCCGCATTTTTGCAGAATGATCTGGAATCCAGCCCAACTTTGGCATCAATGGATTTTGAATATGATTTTGGGTGTTTTCATTATGCAGGTTTTCTCAATTATATCAGAATTGAGTCAGTTTCCGATTAATATTATCACGACATTCTTTGGAATTCCTGTGATATTATTCATGTTAATGAAAAGTAATAAGTGATGAGAAATATTAAAACATATAAAAGACTAATTATTATAAATATCTTCTTATTTATTTTAAGTTTTTCTTTTATGGAATATTCTAATATATTTCGTATTAATCAAGAAAAACATTGGGTTTATTCTACAGCTCATAGCTGGTATTTATTTTTTGCATTTCCAGTATCAATGATTGGTTCTTTAGTACTAAGTATAATTACAATTATTAAAATTTTAAAACAAAAATATATTTGGTTATTTTTAAGTTTAGTTCCAATTATCATATTTCTTTTATTACCAAAAATTTTGATGATTTTAAATCTAAGAAATCCATAATCATAAATGAGTCTCCTTAAAATTAATAACACAACAATTGGCTATTCAAACCCTTTGGTTTCGGAGATTAATTCATCTTTGGAATTAGGAGAAGTTTGTCTGTTGATGGGAAATAACGGCATCGGGAAAACCACCTTAATCAAATCAATTCTTGGACAAAATAAACTGTTGAAAGGAGATATTTTTATCAATGGAAAATCAATTCAAGAACTGAATTCAAATGAAATAGCTTCTCAGATTGCAATCGTTTTTTCAAAAGCTGAAATCCCTGATAATTACACGGTTACAGATTTAATTTCGTTAGGAAAATACATTCATTATCCTTATTATTTTAAATTGAATGAAACAGATAAACAAGAAATTTCCGAAATTATCAACAAACTCAATCTATCAGAATATCAGAACAAAAAACTAACTGAATTATCTGACGGAAATCTTCAAAAAACCTTTATTGGAAGAGCTTTAGCTCAGAATTCTCCTTTTATCATTCTGGACGAACCAACAACACATTTGGATGAAGAAAATAAACTGATGATCCTTTCATTGCTTAGAAATCTAGCAAGATCAGAAAACAAACTCATTCTTTTCTCATCTCACGATTGGCGATTGGCAAAAGAATTTTCCGATAAGATCTGGTGGATCAAAGAAAAAAAACTCATCAGCGGAATCTCGGAAGAAGTTATTCTCAACAATCCTGAACTGATTACGCC
Organism: Epilithonimonas zeae; assembly: GCF_023278365.1. NCBI lineage: Bacteria > Pseudomonadati > Bacteroidota > Flavobacteriia > Flavobacteriales > Weeksellaceae > Epilithonimonas > Epilithonimonas zeae. Next base: position 919,121 of record NZ_CP075338.1, read on the forward strand.
TAAGATTTTAAACTTCAATCAGACATTTCATTCGCCAGAAATTAATGCCCCGAAATTGGAAAAAGAAATGATGTTTTCTTACCTCCAAAAAAACTTCTCCCAGGATTTAAGAAAATTTAAATTGACGTTTAAAAATGATTTTTGGGAACTAAATTTGGATAATTTTTATGATAATTGTCATAATTTGACCGAAATTAAACAGTCTCTGCAAACATTGATTAAATCAAGTATTTCTAACTAAATAGATTTTCTTCAATTTTATTTAATAAGATTCGCATAACAATTAATCTGTTATTAATCAACAACTTAAACAACTTAATATCAAAATACTATGCATGCATAGTATTTTTTTTATATTTGTAAAAAGCACTTCAATATGTTAGTTATGGAAAAGAAAAATTCAGAAAAAGTCGAAAGTGTTGACTTGATGTTAAAGTCGGCTTGGTTAGCGGTCTCGAAAATGTATTCGGACCAGGCATCTCTGTACAATTCAACTGCAGTTCAAGCACTTACATTACTTAAAATTGATCCAAAGGAAGGAACCAGGAGCACAAACCTTGGCCCTAAAATGGCAATAGAACCGACTTCTCTTACAAGAATCATCAAGCTTCTTGAAGACAATGGTTATATCTACAAAGAAAAAACCACAACCGATAAACGGGAAGTCATTATCAAATTAACTGATAAAGGTATCAATTCCAGAAACTTATCAAAGGAAGTTGTTATTAATTTCAATAAGAAAGTATTGGAAAGAATTGCGCCTGAGAAATTTGAAGTTTTCAAGGAAGTGATGACAGACATCTTAAAAATCGCAAACGAACTGAATCACAAAAAATAATTATCAAGAAAGATAAACTCTCGCTGATTAAGCAAATCGAGCAGATTAATCTGTAATATCAGTGAAATCTGCGAGAGAAAACTCTTCTGTAAAATATTAAATCATAAAAATATCTTCTAATAATGAACAGAAAAATAAAACACGTTACGGTTCTCGGTTCCGGCGTGATGGGTTCCGGGATTGCCTGTCATCTGGCAGGTAACGGCATTCAGGTTTTGATGTTGGATATGCCTCCGAAAGATTTGGAAAATGCCGACAAAAAAACAAGGAACAGCGTTGCACAAGGTCATCTTGACAACGCTTTGAAAAGTAATCCTTCACCAATCTATGACAAATCTTTTGTCTCCAGAATTACGGTTGGAAATTTCGAAGATGATTTGGAAAAAATCAAAAATTCGGATTGGGTCATTGAGGTGATTGTCGAGAGACTGGATATCAAACAATCGATGTTTGAGAAAGTGGATAAACTTCGTAAAGAAGGAACTTTGGTAACTTCTAACACATCGGGAATCCCGATTCATTTGATGTCGGAAGGAAGGTCAGAAGATTTCCAGAGACATTTCTGTGGAACGCACTTCTTCAACCCACCAAGATATCTGAAATTATTTGAAGTAATTCCTGGTCCGAAAACAGACCAATCTGTGATTGATTTCTTTATGTCTTACGGTGAAAAGTTCCTTGGCAAAACCACGGTTCTTTGTAAAGATACACCAGGTTTTATCGGCAACAGAGTCGGTGTCTACTCGATGGCGAAAATTATGGAATTGACGGAAGAAATCGGTTTAACGATTGAAGAAGCAGATTCCCTGACCGGAGATTTGCTGAATCGTCCAAAAACCGGAACTTTCAAACTGGGAGATTTGGTTGGTTTGGACACCGCTTTCAATGTAACGAAAGGACTTCAGGCGAATCTTAAAGACGATGAGATGGTTCAGGCGCTTAAAGATTCCAAAACTTTGAATTATTTAATTGAAAATAAATTCTTAGGCGATAAAGCTAAAAAAGGGTTTTATTACAAAGAAAAAGATGCCGGCGGCAATGTGAATCGTTTCGTTCTTAATTATGAAACCCTGGGTTACGAACCGACAAAACAGCCAAAACTGCCTATCGTTGCAACAGCGAAAGAAGCAGGAAGTTTGAAAAACCGTTTGCCGATTTTGTTGAAAGACCAATCCAAAGCCGGAGAATTGATTAGAAAACATTTTGCTTCATTGTTTGCTTACGTTTCTCAAAGAGTTCCTGAAATCACGGATGTTTTCTACTCTATCGATGATGCAATGAAAACCGGTTATGCCTGGAAATACGGGCCGTTTGAAAACTGGGATTTTGTTGGTGTTCAGAAAGGAATTGATTTGGTAGAAAGTGAAGGCTATAAAGTCGCTGATTGGGTAAAAGAAATGCTGGCTTCCGGAAACGAATCTTTCTATAAATTGGAAAACGGAAAGCAATTATTCTACAATCAGAATACGAAAACTTACGAACCAATTCCAGGTCAGGATTCTTTCATTATTCTTAATAATATCAGAAAAGAAAAAACGATTTGGTCTAATTCCGAATCTGCATTAATTGACCTTGGTGACGGCATTTTGAACTTCGAATTCCGTTCAAAAATGAATTCTCTTGGAGGAGGCGTTTTGGAAGGCCTTAATAAATCTATCGACATTGCTGAAAAAGATTATAGAGGTTTGGTTGTAGGAAATCAAGCTGACAATTTCTCTGTCGGAGCAAACCTTGCAATGGTAATGATGATGGCTGTTGAACAAGATTGGTACGAACTGAATATGGCCATCGCAATGTTCCAGCAGACTTCTATGAAGCTAAGATATTCATCAATTCCTGTTATCGCTGCACCTTTCGGAATGACGCTTGGCGGTGGATGTGAATTCTCTATGCACGCGGACAAAATCGTTGCTGCAGCGGAAACTTACATCGGTTTGGTGGAAGTTGGCGTTGGTCTGATTCCAGGAGGTGGCGGAACAAAAGAATTTGCATTGAGAGCATTGAAAGGAACACTTCCAGACGATGTTAAGACCAATCATCTTCGAAATTATTTTATGAATATCGCAACTGCAAAAGTGGCAACTTCTGCCTGGGAAGCTAAACAAATGGGAATTCTGACAGATAAAGATATCATCGTTGTCAACAAAGACAGACAAATTGCAGAAGCCAAACGTCAGGCGATTGTTTTGGATGAATTAGGTTACACACCGCCAGTTCCTGAGAAAGTTAAAGTTCTAGGAAACGAAGCAATGGGAATGTTCTACGTTGGAACTGACCAAATGGTTGCAGGTGGTTACGCATCAGAACACGATAGAAAAATCGCTAACAAAATTGGTTACGTAATGACCGGCGGTAATCTTTCTGAACAGACAGAAGTTTCTGAACAATACCTTTTGGATTTGGAAAGAGAAGCATTCCTTTCACTTTGTGGAGAGAGAAAAACGCTTGAGAGAATAGGTGGAATGTTGAAAACAGGAAAACCGGTGAGAAACTAATCTGTCATTATTAAAATTAAACAAATATGGAAGCATATATAGTAACAGGATACAGAACAGCAGTTGGCAAAGCGCCGAAAGGTTCTTTGCGTTTTACCCGTCCGGATGATATGGCGGCAACTGTGATAGAACGTCTGATGAAAGATGTTCCCAATCTTGACCCGGCCCGCATCGACGATTTGATTGTCGGTTGTGCAATGCCGGAAGCAGAACAAGGACTGAATGTCGCAAGACTCATTTCATTAATGGGACTGGACACCGACAAAGTGCCAGGTGTAACAGTGAACAGATATTGCGCATCGGGCTCAGAATCGATAGCAATTGCGGCAGCAAAAATCAAAGCCGGAATGGCAGAATGCATCATCGCTGGTGGTGCAGAAAGTATGTCTTATATCCCGATGGGCGGTTACAAACCAATTCCGGACACGGATTTAGCAAAATCAAATCCCGATTACTATTGGGGAATGGGATTAACGGCGGAAGCAGTTGCCAAAGAATTCAAAGTGGGTCGTGAGGAACAAGACCAATTTGCCTACAATTCACATCAGAAAGCAATTAAAGCGATACAGGAAGGAAAATTTGATAACCAGATTGTTCCGATTGATGTGAAATATAATTTCCTTGATGAAAAGGAAAAAATCCAGACCAAAGAATATGCATTCAAACAAGATGAGGGTCCGAGAGCTGATACTTCAATCGAGGCCTTGGCGAAACTTCGTCCTGTTTTTGCTGCCAATGGTTCTGTAACAGCAGGTAACTCTTCTCAGACTTCTGACGGCGCTGCTTTCACAATGGTAATGTCCGAAAGAATGGTAAAGGAATTAAATCTGACGCCAGTTGCAAGACTTCTCTCCTATTCTACAGTTGGTGTTCCGCCAAGAATTATGGGAATTGGTCCAATGTACGCCATTCCAAAAGCGTTGGAACAAGCTGGCCTTAAACAATCGGATATCGATTTATTTGAACTGAACGAAGCTTTTGCTTCGCAATCAGTCGCCATTTTAAGAGAATTGAACATCAATCCAGACATCGTTAATGTCAACGGAGGCGCAATTGCACTCGGACATCCACTTGGCTGTACAGGAACTAAATTAACTGTTCAACTTCTTGACGAAATGAAGCGCAGACAAAGCAAATACGGTGTTGTGACAATGTGCGTTGGAACAGGTCAGGGTGCAGCGAGTGTATTTGAATTGTTATAGACAAGGAGAAAAAAGAATAAAGAGAAAAGACTTTTTATAATGAAGCATAATTTTAAGAATCTGAATATTTGGAAATTATCCATAGAATTAGCTGATGAAATTTATGCAATTACAGAAAGTTTTCCTAAGAATGAAGAATTCGGGTTAAGATCCCAGATCAGAAGATGTACAGTTTCTGTGGCTTCTAATATTGCGGAAGGTTCAAGCAGAACTTCACAAAAAGATTTCAATCGATTTCTAGAAATAAGTCTAGGTTCTCTTTATGAATTACAAACTCAAATAATTATTTCCTCAACAAGAAATTATATTGAACAATCGAAATTTGAATTAATTGAAAATAAAATCACCGAATTACAGAGAATGATTTCAGGCTTTCAAAAAACATTGAAATGGTAAGTCTTTATTCTTTTCTCTTTATTCTTTAATCTAAAAAAATAAATATTATGTCAACAGATACAAAAACATTAGACGGCGGCGAATTCCTTGTAAGGGATATCACTGCTCAGGAAATTTTCAGCATCGAGGAATTGTCCGAAGAACAAAAGATGCTTCGTGATTCTGCTAAGGAATTCATCGATAAAGAAGTGGTTCCGAATAAGGAAAGATTCGAGAAAAAAGATTACGCTTACACGGAAGAAGTGATGCGTAAAATCGGGGAAATGGGATTCCTGGGAATTGCTGTTCCGGAAGCTTACGGCGGATTGGGAATGGGATTCGTGACCACAATGCTGGCCTGCGATTACCTTTCCGGTTCTACAGGTTCATTGGCAACGGCTTATGGCGCGCATACCGGAATCGGAACGCTTCCTATCCTGCTTTACGGAACCGAGGAACAAAAGCAGAAATACCTTCCGGACTTGGCTGCCGGAACTAAATTCGGAGCCTATTGTTTGACTGAGCCGGATGCAGGTTCGGACGCCAACAGCGGGAAAACAAGAGCTAAACTTTCCGAGAACGGAAAACATTATATTATTAATGGACAAAAAATGTGGATTTCCAATGCAGGATTTGCAGATACATTTACTTTGTTTGCTAAGATTGATGATGACAAAAACATCACGGGATTCGTTATCAACCGTTCTGAATTGGAAAATCCGGAAAGTCTGACTTTCGGAGAGGAGGAACACAAATTGGGAATCCGTGCGTCTTCTACGCGTCAGGTTTTCTTCAATGATATGAAAATACCTGTTGAGAATCTTTTGGGCGAAAGAAACAACGGTTTCAAAATCGCATTGAACGCCCTGAATGTTGGTCGTATCAAATTAGCTGCAGCCTGTCTGGATGCCCAAAGAAGAATCCTGAATTACTCTTTGAATTATTCGACAGAGAGAAAGCAATTTGGTGTTTCTATTAATACATTTGGAGCGATTCGTAAAAAATTGGCAGAAATGGCGACAGGCGCTTTCGTGAGCGAAGCTGGTTCTTACAGAGCGGCGAAAAATGTAGAAGACAAAATTGAAGAACTGGTTGCCGGCGGAATGAACCACGAGCAGGCAGAACTGAAAGGTGTGGAAGAATTTGCAGTTGAATGTTCTATCCTGAAGGTTTTCGTATCAGATTTGGCGCAACATACAGCTGATGAAGGGATTCAAATCTTTGGTGGAATGGGATTCTCAGAAGATACACCAATGGAAGCAGCCTGGAGAGATTCCAGGATTTCCAGAATCTACGAAGGAACCAACGAAATCAACAGACTTTTAGCTGTTGGAATGTTAATCAAACGGGCGATGCAAGGCAAAATCGATTTGTTAACACCTGCGAAAAACGTCGCTAAAGAATTGATGAGTATTCCATCTTTTGACATTCCTGATTATTCGGAATATATGTCTGAGGAAAAAGAAGTGATTAAGAATTTGAAGAAAGTATTCCTGATGGTTTCCGGCTCTGCGCTTCAAAAATATATGATGGACATCGAGAAGCAACAGCATTTGCTATTAAACGCTTCCGAAATCCTGAACCAAATCTATATGGCAGAATCCGCCATCCTGAGAGCTGAGAAACATTTCTCAACAGATTCTGTAGAAGCGGCAATGGCAAGACTGAACCTTTACAAAGCGGTTGAAATCATCACAACCAACGCCAAAGAAGGTATCGTTTCTTTCTCAGAAGGTGACGAGCAAAGAATGATGTTAGCTGGATTAAGACGTTTTACAAAATATGTGAACACGCCAAATCCAATTGCATTGACAGAAAAAATTGCCGCTCATTTTATTGAGAAAGGTTCGTATTAAGTAATCAATTTAATTATAAATAAACCCGCCTCAGAATCTGAGGCGGGTTTATTTATGTGACCGTCACCTTCGAGCGATATAGTTTGTCACACTCGCCCGAGTGTGGGTGTCAACTTCGGGCGTATGTGGCAGGCACACTCGGGCGAGTGTGTCGTACCATTATTTTTAAATAATTAAACTAGGAATTATAAATTTAACATTTTCCCCAATCTCCTGTAGTATCCTTTACTGTTAAATGAACTCCAATTTCATTAATTCTATCTCCAATTTTTGCAGATAAGCATCCCTTAAATGCGGCTTCAAATGCAGGTGTTGCTGCACCAGGACTTGCAAAAATTGTTGTTAGAGTGGCTGCTGCTAAGCCTACTTTAATACAATCATTTACATATTCCTGTAATGTGTCAATGATATCATCTGGTCCACATAATTCAGCGTATGCTGTATAAATTGTGTCCCGGCAATAAAGGGTTGGACTTGGTGTACCAAAAGGTCCGTTATTTCTCCATACAACTTTTGACTGTCTAATTCCTTTAGTCCAGCCAAGACTGTGTTCTTTGCATATTTGTGCCATAATTTTGTTTTTTTAAAATTTTTCATTATCTCTTTTACTGACATTTAGTTCTATTAGATACATTATTGCTTTCATCAATCTCTCCCTTAAACCGGCAATATTATCAACATTAAAAATATAATGACTACCATAAAAATCTTTATTACTACAAATGGCAAGAGTTTTTGTAGGTTCATCATTCAGTTCCTTTTCTCCCCAATGATTATCCATTTCGTTAGAACCACTGTATTTTACCATATCCTTACCTTTTAATTGTAGATTACCTATTCTTCTACTGGTACACAAGTAATCTTCATCCCAATAAAAAACAAAATCAGTTGCCTTTTTAAAATCGACTATAACAAGAGTTTTTCCGTCAAGACCATAATAAGTAAAAACACCGTCATTGTAACTATGGTATTTTCTTGGCTCTACAAGAGCATCTTTAAGTTTTCCTGCAATCCATTCCATTGTTTCCTCTTTAGTTGCTATATTTTCTTGTGCACTTATCTGTATTGTAAATAAAAACAACACCCCAAAAAAAAATGTCTTTTTCATAATTTATAAAACAAGATTAATCACAACTTCTAATGTCAAAACCAACGGCAGTAATTAACTTTTCATAATTTTTTGTCGCATATGCAATTTCTAATTTTAAAGATTTCTGTGCATCTGCATAAGAATCTTCATTACAATTAATAGCAACATCCACTACTCTTCGGCTTCCTTCTTTTATACCACTATTTTGCAAAACAAATTTTGTTGCAGAATCAACCAACGTAAAATCTACTTCTACAGTTGCATTTGCTGTTCCACCGTAATGCTTGTCAGCGTTATTTTTTTTTTTCGGAGAAACTGTAAGTAATAGTAAAAGAAGTTACTACCACAAAAACCAAAAGTCTCGGTTTAAAAATCTTTTTATTCATAGCAATGTATTTTATTACCACAAATCTACATTCCCCAAACATCAGCACATTTATACATCTCCCTAATCTTTCCTTAGGATTTTTCCTAGTCAATCACGAAAAATTTATTTGTAAATTTGAGTGATGATGAAAAATATACTTATTGCAATATTCTTGTTTATTGAAATTTGGATTACTTCCCAAATGAAAGCCGATACAATGTTTGTAAATGGTGGTAACTGGATTCCTGTTTTTTCTAAGTCCTCATACTATATTGACAGCAGCAACTCAAAAAATGTTTTTCAGATTAGTCAAATCAATAATAATTTTAGAAAAGTAGACCATCCTTCCAATCTTATTCTGAAAAAGCAGACCAAAACAGTTTGGGTACATACTTACATAAAAAATACTGGTAACAGAAAAGATTATTGGCTGGGAATATATTCTCAACTGGATATTCTTAATGTATATAGAAAAACACAACAAGGTATTGTACTTTTAAAAAAATATAATATTTCTTACGCTAATAAGCAGGATATTCCGGATATTCGGTTTCATTATGTTCCCTTCGTACTTAATAAGAGCGAAATTGCAGAAATTTATATGGAGATACGGAATCCACGTTACTATCAAAATATTTATTCGGATTTTACCACACCTGTTGAAAACCTCTTTTGGGAGAATGGATTTTATTGGGAAATAGGTTTTGTCATTGGTGTTACCTCTATAATTGCGGTTTTAAGTTTAGTGGTGGGCATTATTCTGAGGCGGAGATTTTACTTCTTGTATTCTTTATATCTTGCTTTGATTGCTATAATTGTAATTAGGGAAGAATTTTTTATTAATATTATTAAAGTCCCTTTCTTATACTATTCAATTCTGGAAACCAATTCTCTCTTTTTGCTTGTCATTGCAATGGGGCTGAGTATGAAGATTATGACAGGATTTTTGGACTTTAGAAAAAAAAATGGCGGGCAGTTCAGAGTACTCAATACAATTTTTGATTTTTATGTTACATTTGGGATTCTTGCCAGTCTTTGGTTTTATATAGATTACGCCAATACAACCTTTGACAATCCTATCTATAATGGTATCTGGAATATTTCAATTGGGCTCTCTGCTCTGGCGGTTCTGATACAGATAACAATATTAATCTGGCTGGGATTACAAAATAAGAGACCATCGCTAGGTATTCTGGCAGCACTATTATTCGGCTTTATCAATCCTGTAACTTATTTTTTCAATTATTCCCGAATTTTGACAATATATGAAATCAGCCATCCCAATTACTTTTATTATGTTTTGTTGCTGGAGATTTTTATAATGGGAATTGCCATAGCATACAGCTATCGCAAAATCAAATCACAATATATATCAACCCTGGAAGATAAGCTGAAACTGGAAGAAGAAAACAGCAAAATAAAACAAATGGAGGAAGAGAAAATAAAGCAAAGCATCCTGGAATCTCACGAGCATCTTCTGAAAAACCTTTCCAAAGACCTGCACGACGATATAGGACAAAAATTGAGCATCATCAATTTCTCTGTGGAGAATCTAAGATTTGCAGTGTCCTCCAAAGAATCAATTAACGAGATAAGAAGTTCTATTTTGGAAATATCGGATTCTGTAAGAGACCTTAGTCATTGGCTAAATGACTTCAGTATTGGTAAAAATACCATTGATGAAATAATAATGAATGAAGTAGAACGTATCAGAAAAACAGACATTATAAAAATTAATTTTGAAAAAATAAATAATTCCTCAGAAAACTATGGAACCAGTACAGAAGAAAACATTATACTTTACAGATGTTTCCAGGAGAGTATTAATAACATCCTAAAACATTCTGATGCTTCTCAAATAAATATAATAATAGATTACACAAATATAATATCCATCAGCATTGAAGACAATGGAAATGGTTTTGATGTCAACAACCAATTCGGAAACGGCATCAAGAATATAAAAGAAAGAGCGACCCTCATTGGATTTTCTTGTACAATACAATCTAATCCGGAAAAAGGAACCAAAATCTCAATTTACAAAAATGATAAACCTAGTAATCACTGATGACCATAAGATTCTGAGACAAGGCATTATAAAACTTCTAAAAAACCTCGGCGATTACAACATTCTTGCTGAACTTAATGATGGTGAAGAACTGCTTCGGAATTTCGGGACTCTCAAAGAAAAAACGGACCTCTTTATATTAGACCATTCTCTTCCTAAAAAAAGCGGAATAGAAATCCTCACAGAGCTACAATCTATACTGAACGAAGAAAAATTTCTTATCCTTACACAAAATGATTCTGTAAATATCAAATCTCAATTTTATAAATTGGGAGCCAGGGGCTTCTTATCTAAAACCTGCACAGGAGAAGAACTAAAAGAAGCTATTGAACAAATCATCAACACCGGATATTTCAATCTTCAGGAGAATATGAAAATGTTGAGAAAAAATGACCCTGAATTCAGTCCAATTTTCTTCCTTAGTAAAAAAGAACTGGAACTGATAAAATGGATTTGCTGTGAAGAAGAATATACTTATGAACAAATCGCATCCAAAATGAATATCAGTATAAAAACAGTAGACTATTATCGGAATAACCTGTTCGAAAAATTCAATATCAGCTCAAAAACAGGATTGGTTTTATTATCTCATAAACATAAACTTACACCTCCTTTTTTGTAGAAAATGTCAATAATTTAATACAAAACCTATTTTCTGTCCATTATCCAATTGCATTGACAGAAAAAGTTGCCGCTCATTTTATCGAGAAAGGTTCTTACTAAATAATCAATTTGATTATAACCAAACCAGCCTCATAAATTTATGAGGCTGGTTTTATTTTAATATTAAAACAACAATATTTGTATCATTATCTGTATGAGGATTTTGACCTTTCAATCTCAATATCACCTAAATTTAGAGTTTCCAAATACACCGAAATTGCAGAACTCAAAACTAAATTCTTAGGCCCGATAATAACTTTTTTAATAGGGTTAGTTTTAATCTCTTTCTCTTCACTAAATGCAGGATTTTTAAATGCTACTAAATCAAATGCAATATTCGAACAAGCATTAAAAAAATCTTCACCAAATTGTTCCTCTTCTCTAAGGTTTTGTTCCACAGAATATAAAGCCTTTATAACAGAAGTCAATTCTTTAATTTGTTTTTGTTCATTGTATTCTACTTTTAAAGCTTTAATATTTAACTTCAGTAAATCTTTAGAATTAAAACCGATACAATAGCCATTACCATCATTAGAATATGCTCTCCATTGGCTTAGAACATCTCCATCTAATGAAAAACAAGATGCTAACACTAAACATTTTGAGCCGGAAATATGTATAATCTTATCTATTGAATCAATGAATTCATAACCAAATTCTGTAATTAGATTGTTCGCTACTTTTTCCCAAATCGAATATCCCCAATGCATCTCCATAAAATCATTCATAGAAAAAACATCACACAATCTAATATTTTTATTTGTACAAATTGAATGAAAAGTTTCTGCAGAACAGTAATGATAAATTAAATCATTTTTTTTCGGTTTATAACTTCTGCTATATAACATTTTATATTATTAGTTTATTGATATGAACGCTATGTGTAACTATAAATCAAATTTAAGAAATTGAATTATCAAAACAAACTATGATGGCGCAGATTTGCAATCTGTGCCTACTAAAATAGAAAATTACTAAAAATAAAAATAATCTTCTTACTGCAATAAGAAAGTTAGCAACTGCAGAGAGAAAACTCCTTACTGCAAGTAGAAAGTTAGCTACTGCAAAAAGAAATCTAGTATCCGTCAAAAGAAAACTTGCGACCGTAAAAGGAAATCTAACATTCGTCAAAAGGGAACTCGTGACCGTAAAAGGAAACCTAGCATCCGTCAAAAGAAAACTCGTGACCGTAAAAGGAAACCTAGCACCCGTCAAAAGAAAACTCGTGACCGTCAGAAGAAATCTCCTGTCCGTAACATATTATTTACTCGAAAAGAAAAAATCAAAACAAACTCAACTGTATCCCATAACTCCCTTTCGGCGGCTTCGCATCACCAAAAACAGTTTTCCCACCAAATCGCCAGGAGTTTTGTCGCTCCTCTTCTATCACTTTTTCAAGATTAAAATCTGGAGTAAAATTCTCTTCAGTTCTCACAGCAATCTCGTGTAGTTTTTTAATCGCAAGATTTTTATCCGTGTTTCCAAGTTTAGATTTCTCAATACCGGTTCTTAGAATAGAAATTGTTTCGTCATAAGTTTGGGTAGGAACAGGAAACGGATGACCGTCTTTTCCCCCGTACGCAAAAGAAAAACGAGCCGGGTCTGTAAATCTGGAAGGCGCCCCGTGAATCACCTCACTCACCAAAGCCAGAGACTGCATCGTACGCGGGCCAACACCTTTCAGCATCAGCAAATCTTCAAAATTCTCAGGTTCATTTTCTCTCGCCAGCCAAAGAATATTCCCGAGCTTTTTCATATCCACATCACTCGCCAAAACCTCGTGATGAGCCGGCAAAATTAAACGCTGGAAATCCTGCATCCATTTCTCGGAATCGGTTTTGGTGATGTCAACGATGCCGTTTCTGTTTTGTTCTGCTTCGGAAGATGTGAGGTTGAGAATATTTCCACGATTAACGCCGGAGATTCCCGTGTGAGGTTCATTGACAAAAGAAGTTACAATTTCCGACAGCCAATGATAACGCCTCGCTGTTCCGTCAGAATCGTGCATCCCTTGCTGAACAACCGCCCAATTCCCTTGGTCGGACAAAATAAAATTATGCAGATAAAGCTGGTAACCATCCTGAATCGCAGTGTTATCAACCTTTGCAGACAACTTGCTGCAACGCACCAAGTCATTGCCATCAAGACCTGTGGAATCTGCAATTTTTAGTAATTCATTCGGTGCATCTTTGGAGAATTTTCCTTTTCCACCGGCAATGTAAATTCCGAGAGATTTAGAATTCGGATTAATGGCTCGTTTCAAAGCACCCATCACAGAAGTCGTGATTCCTGAAGAATGCCAGTCCATTCCCATCACTGCTCCAAAACTCTGGAACCAAAACGGGTCAGCCAATCGTCTCAACACTTCATCTTTCCCGTAATCTGCAAGAATCACTTCCACAATTGCCAGTCCAAGCCTGGACATACGCTCATACAGCCAGGGCGGAACCTGACCGTAATGCAATGGCAAGTCTGCAGTTCCGGAACGTTTCATTTTTTATTTTAATTGATTTAGCAGATTATTTGTCATTCCGTAGGAATCTAAACAGTTTAGATTCCTACGGAATGACAAAATGGCTTTCTTAGATTTTAACTTATGTATTTTGCGATAAAATTATTTTTCAAAAAAAGCATTCAGGGTTTCAAGATTTTTTTTATCACTTCCCGCAAAAACTTCATTATCCGTGATAAAGACCGGACGTTTCAAAAAACTGTAATGGTCAAGAATCAACTTCTTAAAATCCTTTTCTTTCAAAGAACTCACATCAATTCCTCTTTCCTTGATTTGCGTTGATTTCTTACTGAAAAGCGCTTCATAAGATTTCGTTTTCTCATACATCTCTTCCAGTTCCGCTTCGGTTACAGGTTGCGATTTGATTTCTCTCAGTTCCCAGTCAGAAAGGTTAAGAGGTGTCATTATTTTCTTGTTGGTTCCGCAGGTTTTGAGGTAGAATACTTTTTTCATTTTTATTAAAGTCAAGCGATTTAAAATAGAATTCGGGAATTACAAATTTAGTACAAATGTCAAAGGAATAAAACATAAATAATGAAGATATAATCTGAAATTTCTTCCCTATTTTTGATACAAATAAGAATAGAATGGAAAACAAACCGGTCACGTTTCAGTTTATTTCTGAACCGACAGACGTTAATTTCGGAGGCAATGTTCACGGAGGAAGTGTGATGAAATGGATAGATCAAGTCGGTTACGCCTGCGCAAGCAATTGGTCAGGAACATATTGTGTAACGGTTTATGTTGGCGGAATCCGATTTTATCAACCTATTAAAATCGGAGAAATTGTCAAATTAGAATCGCACGTCATTTTCACAGGAAGCACAAGTATGCATATCGCTATTGATGTTTTTTCAAGAAATGTAAAAGAGAAAAAATTCGAGAAGAAAACGCATTGCATTATTGTATTTGTAGCGGTTGATGAAAACGGAAAAGCAGTACAAGTTCCAAAATGGGAACCAACCACAGAAAAGCAAATTCAGTTGGAACAATATGCAAAAAAACTGATGAACCTGAGAAAAGACATCGAAGATGAGATGAAACCATTTTTATGAATTGATAATTTAAACGATTTATATTTAAGAATCAACAATTCATAATAATTATAAATTAAATAAAATTAATGATTTGATTGATTTTATAAACTTAATAACACCTAATTTTGTTCTGAAAAATTAAAAAAGTATTCAAATTGAACAAAAAAATTATCAGTTTATTAGCCTTATCATTAGTGGTTAATATCAATGCGCAGGTTTTCAATGCAGGTTTCGAAAATAACAATGGCACACCGCTGTCTCAATTCAAAACAATCAATGCAGATGGATTAACAGTTCCGGAATGGGGACAAGTACAGGAATTCAATACAGAAGCCTGGATTCAGTTTTATGACGGTTATGACAACAAAATTGCTTTCAGTACATCTTATTATTCTCCGGAAGGCCAGGCGAATGATTGGTTGATTACACCAGCAATTACAATTCCTAACACAGGAACGCCAACACTTTATTGGAAAGGAAAATCCTACGACTTTGAATATACAGACTCCTACGCTGTAAAAGTTTCTGTGACCAATGACAGCCCGGAATCTTTCACAACGTTGACTCAGATTGATGCCGAGCAACCGTTTGACTACGCATCGCATACTTTAGACTTATCCGATTACAAAGGAAAAACCATCTATTTGGCTTTCGTAAATAACACAAACAGCGGAACATATTTAGCTTTAGATGATTTGTATATCAGCCAATCTGCAGATTGCGTGATGCCTTCATTAGATGGATTTTCGGTTTCGAATCTTAAACCAAATTCAGTAACAATCAACTGGTCAGCAACCAGCGGAATTACTAATTATGATACAGGATTGACAACTTTTGACACTTCTGTTTCTTCCAAAGGAATCACTTCTACAACAACAAAGAGTTTTGATAATTTGCAAGCCGGAAAAAGATATCAGTTCTTTTTGAAAAATGCGGATTGCGGTTCGGGCTGGGCTGGTCCGAAATCCATTTGGACACCCACAGAACTTCCCTATTCCTATGATTTCGAAAAAACAGTCGAGAATTATGGCGAATATGATTCTGATGGTTGGGCGTCTACGACTTGGCTGATGGGAGAAAATCAGTCTGTTGCTCAAAACGGAAGCGGTTACGCTTATAACAATACAAGTACTTCTGCTGCCGGGAAAAATGACTGGTTATTCTCCTATCCAATCTATCTTAAAAACGGCGAAACGGTTACAGTAAAATATCACACAGCGATAGGAAGTGAAGAAGCAGAACCTGCTACTTTGAAAGTTGCCGTAGCAAGTGCACCGGACAAAAATAATATCAGTGCAAATCTAAGCACTCAAACTGTTTCTCAACAAACTTATACAGAACATACAGTTAGTTACACGGCAACAGCTGACCAGGTTTACTATATTGGATTTGGAAATACAACTGCTCAGGTTACTACAACAACTGCTCTAAGACTTGATAATATCAGTTTCACAAAAAATAATTTGGCTGTGAATGATGTTAATAAAACCAACATCAAAGTTTATCCAAATCCTGTTGTCGACCAGTTGAATATCAAGACAGACGAGACAATCAAATCGGTTCAAGTTTATTCCTTAGACGGAAAATTGCTTAAAACAATCAATGGAAATACAACCATAGTTGATTTTAAAAATTATCCAAAAGGTTCTTATTTGGTGAAGATTGAAACCAACAAATCAACGACTTCTCAAAAAGTTATAAAATAAGTTAAAAAAAATAGTTGCAGAATTAAAAATCATTTCTAAATTTGTCCCAATGAAATTAATGAACACAAAAAACTGGTGGTGGCTTTCAAACTCTTTGTCGGGTCTGAAAGGATTATCGGTGTTCTAAAATTCTGAACTAACTATAACTCAATCATAATAAGACTTCGACATTTTTGTTGAAGTCTTTTTTTATTAATGACTTCGACAAGCCTTAATAAAAATGAAAATTATTTAAAATGAACTTGGAAAACATCATCAATATAAAAACCTCTGTTAAATCCCGTCTAGCAGACCTTTACACGCCGATTGGGATTTATCTCCGTCTTCGCGACCAATTTCGTGATACGATTCTCTTGGAAAGCGCAGGAAATCAGAATTCTGAAAATTCGTTTTCTTTCATTTGTGTCAACGCAATTGCCGGAATTGAAATTCGAAATTACGATGAAGCAGAACTGAAATTTCCGCTTGAAAATCCTCAGAAAATTGATTTGAAAAATGAAAAATTATCTGATTTGATGCAGGAATTTTCCAATTGTTTCAAATGTGAAAAACCCAACCACGAGATTGGAAAACAAGCGCAGGGATTTTTCGGCTACACCAGTTATGATGCGATTCCGTTTTTTGAGAATATCAAATTCAAAGAACAATCGGAGGAAAATAAAATTCCGTTGATGCGTTATCGTCTTTATCAATATGTGATTGCAATCAATCATCACAACGACGAAATGTTCCTGATTGAAAATAAAATCAATGGAATGAAATCAGAACTATCAACGCTTGAAAATATCATTAATCAAAAAAACGCACCGGTTTTTCCCTTCGAATTGACCTCAGAAGAAACTTCAAATCTAACTGACAACGAATATCTTGAATCAGTTGAATTTGCCAAAAAACATTGTTTCCGTGGTGATGTTTTTCAGTTAGTTTTAAGCAGAAGATTTGAGCAGAATTTTCAAGGCGATGAGTTCAATGTTTATCGTGCTTTGCGAAATATCAATCCTTCTCCTTATTTATTCTTCTTCGATTATGGCGATTATAAATTAATGGGCTCAAGTCCGGAAAGTCAGCTGATTATCAAAAATAGAAAAGCTATAATCCATCCAATTGCAGGCACTTTCAAACGAACCGGAAATATCGAAAAAGATTTGGAATCAGCAGAAGAACTCAAAAAAGACCCCAAAGAAAATGCCGAGCATACGATGTTGGTAGATTTGGCAAGAAATGATTTGAGCATTCACGGTAAAAATACTACAGTTTCAAAACTGAAAGAAATCCACTTTTTCTCACACGTGATTCATATGGTTTCCGAAGTTGTGGCTGATGTCAAAGAAGACCAAAATCCTTGTGAAATGATTGCAACCACTTTCCCACAAGGCACTTTGAGCGGCGCTCCAAAATACAGAGCAATGCAATTGATTGATGAGCACGAGAAAACGTCCAGAAGTTATTACGCAGGATGTATCGGTTTTGTTGGCTTCGACGGAAGTTGTAATCAGGCGATTATGATAAGAACTTTCCTAAGCAAAAATAACACTCTATTTTATCAAGCCGGAGCCGGAATTGTTGCAAAATCTATTGCAGAAAACGAACTTCAGGAAGTTAATAACAAATTAGGCGCTCTGAAAAAAGCCATTTTAAAAGCAGAAAAATTATGAAAATATTAGTCTTTGATAATTACGATAGTTTCACTTACAATTTGGTCCAAATCATCGAGCAAATTATTGGTTCGGAAGTGGATGTTTATAGAAACGACCAAATTGCATTGGAGGATATCGAAAAATATGACAAAATCATTCTTTCTCCAGGTCCCGGAATTCCCGAAGAAGCTGGAATCTTGTTGGATTTGATTAAGAAATATGCACCAACCAAATCTATTTTCGGAGTTTGTCTTGGACAACAAGCAATTGCGGAAGCTTTTGGCGGAAGTCTCATTAATTTATCTGAAATCTATCACGGTGTTGCAACGGAAGCTGTTCAGATTAACGCTCATAAAATTTTTAACGGTTTACCGGAAACTTTGGAAGTTGGGCGGTATCATTCCTGGGCGGTAAATCCTGACGATTTCCCAACAGAATTAGAAATCACAAGCGTTGACAAAAACGGAATGATTATGAGTTTGAAACACAAAACTTATGATATTCACGCTGTACAATATCACCCGGAAAGTATTCTGACGCCTGATGGAAAACAGATTTTAGAAAACTTTTTGAAGTTGGATGCTAGAAGTCAAAAGTCAGAAGAATAAAAATAACGCACAAATACTTCCGACTTCAGACATCTGGCTTCGGACTAATATTATGAAACAAATCCTACAATACCTTTTTAATCATCAGACTTTGACGAAAGCCGAAGCCAAAGCCATTTTGATTGAAATTTCACAAAATAAATTCAATGAAAGTGAGGTCATTTCGTTCATCACCGTTTTCCTAATGAGGACAATTACTTTGGAAGAACTCGAAGGTTTCCGTGAAGCACTATTGCAACTGGCAAAACCTGTCGATTTGGGAACCAAAGATTTGGTCGATATCGTTGGAACTGGTGGAGATGGAAAAAACACGTTTAACATCTCAACTTTGGCGAGTTTCATCGTTGCAGGAACCGGACAAAAAGTCGCTAAGCAAGGTAATTACGGAGCTTCTTCTATTTCCGGCTCGTCTAATGTTTTTGAAGAATTGGGTTACAAATTCAAGGATAATTCTGAAGATTTGAAAGCCGATTTGGAAAAGGGAAACATCTGTTTTCTTCACGCACCGCTATTTCATCCCGCTTTGAAATCTGTTGCACCCTTTAGAAAACAGCTTGGATTGAAGACTTTTTTCAATCTTTTGGGGCCGTTGGTTAATCCTTCGCGTCCTGATTTCACGATGATTGGCGTGGCAAATCTGGAAATTGCGAGAGTTTATCAATATCTGTTGCAAAAGCAAAAAAGCGAGTTTATGTTGGTTCACGCTTTGGATGGTTATGACGAAATTTCCTTAACTGGTGACACCAAAATCTTTAGCAAAACTGGAGAAAAAATCTATTCTGCAGAAGATTTGAAATTCAAAAATGTTTCTCCTGAAAGTATTTTCGGAGGCGAAAGCAAAGAAGAAGCTGCAAAATTATTCATCAAGATTTTGGAAGGTAATGGAACTGAAGAAC
Organism: Epilithonimonas zeae; assembly: GCF_023278365.1. Lineage (NCBI taxonomy): Bacteria > Pseudomonadati > Bacteroidota > Flavobacteriia > Flavobacteriales > Weeksellaceae > Epilithonimonas > Epilithonimonas zeae. Next base: position 938,471 of record NZ_CP075338.1, read on the forward strand.
AAAACTCTGTCGTTCTTGCCAATGCTTCAATTGCTTTGGTAAACACTGGTAAATATGGGAATTATGATGATTGCTTGGCTTTAACAAAAGAAAGTCTGGAAAGCGGAAAAGCACTGAAATCGCTTCGCTCAATTATTAATGGTTAATTGTTAATGATTAGCTAAAACATATTATCAAATAAATTGAAAGTTTGTCATTCAGAACGTAGCATTGCGGAGTGAAGAATCTTTTTAAATTAAATTATGAAAACTTTAGGAACACATAATTATTATGTTTATATCTTGACGAATAAGAATAAAACAGTTCTTTATATAGGAGTAACTAATGATTTGAAAGGTAGATTATTCTGGCATATGAATCCTGAATCTCATACTAACCACTTTACATTTAAATATAGATGCTTCTTTTTAATTTATTATGAATTTTTCCAAGATATAGACCAAGCAATCGCTAGGGAAAAACAATTAAAAGGTTATTCTAGAATCAAAAAAGAAAATCTTATTAAAAATATCAATCCTAATTGGGATTTTTGGAATGATAAAATTGAATAAATTTCTAATAAAAATATTATTTCTTTTTCAAACTAAGTATAAAGTCTAAAAAGATTCTTCGCTACACTTCGTTTCGCTCCGAATGACAAAATCCAAAAAAGAAAGGAAAATGAACATCCTAAATAAAATTATTGACCGAAAAAGACAGGAAGTTGCAGATGCAAAATCCAAAATCTCTGTTTTCCAACTGAAAGACTCTGAGTTTTTTGGAAGACCAACTTTTTCGTTAAAAGAAACCATCAAGACAAAATCCGGCATCATCACCGAATTCAAAAGAAAATCGCCGAGCAAAGGCATTATCAATGACAAAGTATCACCTTTGGAAGTTGTTTCCCGATATGCAAATTTCGGAGCAAGTGCGGTTTCTATTTTGACAGACAAAGATTTTTTCGGTGGAAGTTTTGACGATATTTTGAATGTCAGAAATCATATTAATATTCCGATTCTGAGAAAAGATTTTATGATTGATGAATACCAGTTTTACGAAGCAAAATCAATTGGGGCGGACGTCATTTTGTTGATTGCTGCTTGCCTTTCCCCAAATCAGGTTTTGGAATTTACAGAATTGGCGCATTCTCTCAATCTTGAAGTTTTGTTGGAAATCCATTCCGAAGAAGAATTAAAACACATCAATAAAAATGTTGATTTTGTTGGAATTAACAATCGAAATTTGAAAGATTTCAAAGTGGATTTGCAACACTCTGTAAATCTAAAAAATCAGCTTCCAAAAGATGTTTTTTCGGTTGCAGAAAGTGGAATTTATAATGAAGAAGACTTTAAATTTCTGAAAGAAAAAGGTTTTGATGGATTTCTGATGGGCGAATATTTTATGAAAAATGAAAATCCTGGAAAGAAATTCGGAGAATTTGTTTCAAAATGAGAATTTAATTATTCAATAATTGCTATGGAAAATAATAGAAGTGAGAATATTAAAAAGTTGGTGAAGCTAATAACAGAAGGTTATGAAGTAGAAGATTTAAACGATATCGTATCTAATTTGGATCATGCAATTCATCATCCATATGACTACGCCGAAAAAAATGACCTATTATGGCTTTATGAGGTGGACGAGATCAACCCACTTTCATTGGACTATATAATTCCGTTAGAAATTAATGAAATAGCAATAATTGGTGATAAAATAGATGAAATACACGACCAAATCGGTGATATTATCGAAGAATTACCTGAGTTTCCTATTTACAAAAAAATGACTGCCAAAGAATACTTTTTCTGGTTAGATGATGTTTTGTCCGAAAGCAACGAAGAAATTCTTGAAATTGGGAAAAGTTTTGGTGATGACCTGACACTATTCTTGGTGTATAAAAAAAATACGGATGAGATTATCAAGATCTGTCAACAGTTCGATTTGAAATGTTCAAATCCGAAAAATTCTCTTTATTAATAATGAATTTATGACTCAATTAAAACTAAAAGTTTGCGGATTAACAAAACTTGATCAGATTCAGGAACTGATTAATTTGAATGTTGATTTCTTGGGATTTATATTTTATGAAAAATCGCCAAGATATGTTCTGAATCATTTAAGTTTGGAGCAAATCTCAGAAATCAATCATCCAGGAAAGGTTGGCGTTTTTGTAAATGAAGACTTGGAAAAAATTATTAAATTTTCGGAACAAACAAACTTGAATTTCATACAACTTCACGGCCATGAAACGGAAGATTTCATTTCAGAATTAAAACTAAAATTGAATCCAAAAATTGGAATTATCAAAGTCATTAGAATAGGAAATCAAACATCAGAAGAATTACAAAAAACCATCAAACAACAACCAACAACAATCAACTATCTTCTATTCGACACAGATTCCCAAGCTTTTGGCGGAACAGGAAAATCCTTCGATTGGAACATTTTAAATGACATCGAAATTCCAATTCCTTATTTTTTAAGTGGCGGAATCTCATTAGAAAACTTCAATCAACTGAAAACTATCAACCATCAACCAATTGCTCTCGATATCAATTCAAAATTTGAAATCGAAGCTGGAAATAAAAATTTAGAAAAAGTAAAAGAATTTTTATTATTAACAAAAAATGAAACATCATCAATATAAAAGTAAAATAGTCTGGACAGGAAACACCGGCGAATCCACGAAAAACTATAGTTCTTATCAAAGGAATTATACAATTTCTGTCGATGGAAAAGCTGACATTTTAGGCTCATCTGACCCAGCATTTCTTGGAAATCCAGGACTTCATAATCCTGAAGATTTGCTGTTAGCTTCGGTTTCTTCGTGCCATTTGTTGTGGTATCTTCATTTTTGTTCTGTGAACAAAATTCTGGTTTTGGAATATGAAGATTTTGCAGAAGGAACAATGGTTGAGAATGAAAACGGAAGTGGAAAATTCAGTGAAATTATTTTGAAACCAAGGATTGTTGTTGCTGAAAAAGAAATGATTGAAAAAGCGGTTGAACTTCATCAGAAGGCGAATGAATATTGTTTCATTGCAAATTCTTTGAACTTTGAAGTGAAGCATCAACCAGAGATAACAACAAAATAAATTGAGAAATGCAGTATTCTATTAAAAAATCAGAAGATTTATCTGACCAAGAAATTGATTTAATTTTGAAATCTTGGAAAATAGAAGATTGGTTGGAGCTGGATTCTTCGAGTTTCAAAATGAAATTTGAAAAATCTGAATTTCATCTTTTAGAAATTGATGAAAGAATAGTTTCGCTGGCAAGAATCAATTTTGATTTTAAATTTGAAATACAAAAGAATCTATATTGTTTTGCTGAACTTGTAGGATTGGTTTCTTTAGAAAAAGCGAAAGGATATGGTAGCTTATTGCTTAATAAAATGGTAACAAATCTAAAAGAGAGAGAAATTGAAACCATAGGATTTTGTAAATTGGAATTAAGACCATTTTATGAAAGGAATGACATCCAAATCCTTTATGGAAAGGGAATTTTCATAACAGAATTTGATAATAATAAATGGATAGATTCCGATGACGATGATATTTTAATCATCAATACTTCCGAAGAAAACATCAATATATTACGAAGTCTGAATGAACAGAATAAAGCAATTTTAATATAACGACTTAGAAAAATTTAAGAATAAATGAACTTTCAAAACCCAGATAAAAACGGTTATTACGGCGATTTTGGCGGAGCTTTCATCCCCGAAATGCTTTACCCAAACGTTGCCGAATTACAGGAAAAATATATCCAAATCATCGAATCGGAAGAGTTCCAAGATGAATTTCAGGATTTGCTGAAGAACTATGTTGGCCGCGCTACTCCACTCTATTTCGCAAAAAATCTGAGCGAAAAACACCAGACTCAAATCTATCTAAAAAGAGAAGATCTGAATCACACAGGAGCGCACAAAATCAACAATGCGTTGGGACAAGCTTTATTAGCCAAAAAACTCGGAAAACATAGAATCATTGCAGAAACCGGAGCCGGACAACACGGTGTTGCAACCGCTACAGCTTGTGCTTTACTCGGTTTGGAATGTATTGTTTATATGGGCGAAGTCGATATCCAAAGACAAGCGCCGAACGTTGCCAGAATGAAAATGTTGGGCGCAACAGTAATTCCTGCAACTTCGGGCTCCAAAACTTTGAAAGATGCTGTGAATGAAGCTTTGAGAGATTGGATTAATAATCCTTCCACTACACATTACATTATCGGAAGTGTAGTTGGCCCACATCCGTTTCCTGATTTGGTAGCGAGATTTCAAAGTATCATTTCAAAAGAAATCAAAGGGCAACTGAATGAAAAAATCGGTAGAGAAAATCCGGATTATGTGATTGCCTGCGTTGGAGGCGGGAGTAATGCAGCAGGAACTTTCTATCATTTCGTGAACGAGGAAAATGTGAAAATCATTGCAGCGGAAGCTGGTGGTTTAGGCGTTGATTCAGGGAAATCAGCTGCGACTACTTTTCTTGGAACATTAGGAATTTTGCACGGAAGTCAAAGCCTTGTGATGCAGACTGAGGACGGACAGGTTATTGAACCACACTCGATTTCTGCAGGTTTGGATTATCCGGGAATTGGGCCGATGCACGCTAACCTTTTTAATCAAAAAAGAGCAGAATTTTTCAGCATTAATGATGATGAAGCTTTGAAATCTGCTTTTGAGCTGACAAAAATCGAAGGTATTATTCCCGCTTTGGAGAGTGCGCACGCTTTGGCTGTTTTGGACAAAAAGAAATTTGAAAAAGAAGATGTGGTCGTGATTTGTTTGAGTGGGCGTGGCGATAAGGATATGGAAACGTATTTGAAACATCTTTAAATCTGTAAAATGTAAAACGTATTAATGTATTTATGAGTCTCAATCGTTAATACATTTTACGTGAATACTTTAATACATTAATCAAAATGAAAAAACTAAACATATACTTTACAGCAGGCGTTCCAAAGTTGGAAGACACCGGAAAAATCGCTAAACTGATTCAGGAATCGGGAGCAGATATGATGGAAATCGGGATTCCTTATTCTGATCCTGTTGCAGACGGACCTGTGATTCAGGAGGCGCATTCTCTGGCTTTGAAAAACGGAATGTCTATCAAAAAACTATTCGAGCAATTAGCCGAAATCAAAGATTCGGTTACAATTCCTAAAATATTAATGGGTTATCTTAATCCTGTTCTTCAGTTTGGGTTTGACAACTTTTGTCAGAAATGTGCAGAAGTTGGTGTTTCAGGATTAATCATCCCGGATTTGCCACCCATTGAATTTGAAAATAAATATGGCGAAATCCTCAAAAAACACAATTTGAATTTCACTTTCCTGGTAACGCCCGAAACTTCGGAAAAACGCATCAAATATCTGGATTCTTTGAGTTCCGGATTCCTATATGCTGTTTCCAGCTCATCGACAACCGGAAACGACAATGCTGTTCTCAAGAACGAAAATTACCTTGACAGACTGGCTTCATTAAACTTGACCAATCCAGTTTTCATCGGTTTTGGAATCAAAAATAAATCTGATTTTGAGAATGTAACAGAAAAAGCACAAGGCGGCATTATCGGAACAGCTTTTGTGAAAATTCTTCTGGAAAATCAAGATTGGGAATCTAAAGCAGAAAGCTTTATCCAAAGTGTAAAGAATTAATAAAAAAAGCAGTCTTACTAAGAAATAAGACTGCTTTTTATTTTTAGAAGAAATATTGATTCAGTTCTTCAACAAAACTTTTTTCAGAAGGATTCCATCCTAATTTTTCCCGAGTCTGTAAATTTGTTGCCGGACAATTTTCCTGCACAAAGTACGTCATCCAGGTAAAATATTCCGGTGCTTCTTCTATAGACAAAGATTTTACAGGAATATTTAGTTTTTCACCTATCAGTTCTGCAAATTCTTTCATTGATAATGGTTTATCATTACTAACGGCATTATATCTCGCTCCAGTTTCTCCTTTTTCAAGTGCCAAACGAAATAATTTTGCAGCATCAACACGATGAACAGCAGGCCAGACATTATTTCCCTCTCCGATGTAAGCCGCTAATCCCTTAGCCTTCGCGAGTTCTGCCAACATCACTCCGAAACCTCCTTTGAAACCCGATTCGGAATTACCGTAAACACTGGGAGAAAGACGAACAATAGATGCCCTAACACCGGATTGTGATAAATCTGCGAAAGCTTTTTCAGAGAATCTGATTGATTCTGCCGGTGCCTTACTGTCCTCTGTGATTTTCCCGTCGATAAGTGGAAGTCCTAAAGTTCCACCTGTCACCACAATGGATTTATCGGTTCCTTTCAATACTTCGCCCATTGCTTCAATGGCTTTCTGGTCTTTGAGCGCATTAGTCTGGTAATCAGAAAAATCGTGGATAAAAGCTGTATGAATAACGCCATCTGCCTCTCTTGCTCCTTTTTGTAAAATATCAAGACTTTCCAAATCTCCCATCAAAACTTCTGCTCCAGCTTCTCTGATGGATTTTGCAGATTCTTCCGAACGCGCCAATCCAACTACCTGATGGCCATTTACTAATAATTCTTTTACTACTGCTGAGCCTACAAATCCTGAAGCTCCCGTTACAAATACTTTCATATTTTTAAATTTGTTTTGTTAAAATTTCTAATACAAATTTAGCTTGGAATCAATAGCAAAAACGAGGTCATTTGACACAATTTTTATATTAATCCAATAAAAAGAATTAATTTTAATCATAATTTCAATTTGGAAAATGTCCGAGATTTTAAAAAATTACTTTCAGAAAGTACTTCCCGATTTCACAGAAGAAAAGTTCAATTTCATTTTATATAAAAGTCAATTGATAAAGCTCCAGCGTAAAGAAACTGTGTGCAAACAAGGCGAAGTCTGTAATCTGAAAATCTTTGTTGCCAAAGGGCTTTTGCGTAATTATTCTGTCTCCGAAGATGGCAATGAACATATTCTCCAGTTCGTGAACGAAATGTCCTGGACGACAGATCCGGAAAGCTTTTATAACAATTCGCCTTCAAAACTGACGATTGAAGCAATGGAATCTTCGGAAATCTTTGCTTTTAATCTTGAAGATTTTGCTGAACTGAGAGAACAAATCCCTGAACTTAATATTTTTGTAGAAAATATCCTGACAAGAAAATCAATGGAAATCCACAAACGGCTTTTGATGAACATTAGTAGTAGTCCGGAAGAGAAATACCTTGATTTTATCAATACTTACCCTGATATTTTCAATAGAGTTCCTTTGCATATGGTGGCTTCTTATCTGGGACTTTCCAGAGAAACTTTGTCTCGTGTCCGAAGGAATATTTTAAAAACTGTTTTGTAATATTAAAGATATACATAAAAAATTATCACAGATCTGACTATTTGAGCAAATTCTATCATCTGCTTAATTAGTTAAATCTGCGAGAGATAAAAACCCAACAAAAAAGAGTTTCAAAACCTGAAACTCTTTTTTTATTTTAATCGTTGCTTTCGAAAATTGTTGAGAAAGCTGATGTAACCAATGACAAAAGAATACTGAAGAGCAGCGCCCAAAGGAAACCATCCACCTGCATACTATCCATAAAATAATCGGTTAAAAGTATCATCAATGCATTGATAACAAAAGAAAACAACCCTAATGTTATAATCGTAATAGGCAATGACAGGATCGATAGAATCGGTTTAACGAATACATTCAGGATTCCCAAAACAATAGCGAAAATAATAGTAGAACCAAAGGTGTCGAAATGTATACCTGTAAGGATTTTGCTGAGTAAAAATGCTGAAATGGCGGTTATCAGCAAACGGATAATAAAGTTCATAGTTTAAGGTTTAATAGATTGGAAATTTTCTCTTCAAAAAGCAGACCTAAGTTAGACTTTTATCCATAAAAATAAAAAACATTACAAGAAAATCTCATAATGCTTTGCAACAACTTATTAAAGATAATAGGCCTAATTAATCAAAATCCAGATTGAACCATTTTTGGTCGTAAGCTTTTCAAGTTTTTTCTGAGAAGACAATTCGTCCAAGATTCTTTCACTTTCTTTTCTGTTTTTGCCCGATAATTCAGCAAATTCTTTTGCTGTAAGAGAATTATATTTCTTGAATAGCGATTGCCAATCTTTCTCAAACTCAGTTTTTGTTGCTTTTGGGTTGGCGGTAAGAATTGCTGTTTCGTAGAAAGGATAGGGTTTGGTTCCGTAAACAGTTTGAGTTTCGCCTTTTGGATTTACGAAGAACAAAGTTGGAAATCCACGAACACCAAGTTCTCTCGCTAGCTTCAGATCATTATCAAAAAGTGTTTTAGCTTTTCCTTCGTAATCCGACTTCATTTGATTCACATCCAGATTAGCTTTCTTTGCAGCCAAAGCGATATTTTCCCATTTGGTGATATTTTTCTTTTTCAAAAAGACCAATTCTCTCAATTCTCGCATAAACAGAATCGCTTTTTCATTACTCTGCAATTGCGCTGCCTTGAAGGCCATCGAAGGTGGATAAGAAGAATCCAATGGGTCTTCTAACCACACATCACCATTAATAGGCATATCGTAATAAACGCTTACTTCATCCCAATGATGTGCAACATCAGAAGGTTTGCTGATTCCACCGCTATTGTAGCTCCAATCCGGTAAAAGTCCACCCATATGATATTCTAAATCGATTTCTTTACCGTATTCCAACTTCATTTTTCTCAACTGCGGTTCTATTCCCCAGCAGGAAGAGCAGATTGGATCTGTAAAATAGATGACTTTAATAGATTTTTCTTTGTTATCGATAGAGATATTATCATTCTTCTCATTCTCAGGAAGTCCACAAACGCCAGTTTCTGCGTCGCAAAGTAATGGATTGCTTTTTGTTTGTTCGTTCATTGTATTACTATTTTTCTGTGTCTGTCCGTTGCCGGAAAAAGACATCATTCCTAAACTAAAAACTAATAAGTTTTTGTAGAATCTCATTCGGATAATTTCTCGGTTAGTTTTATTTGGAACAAATTTAAGTCGGTTTCGGTTTACATTAGCTATCAGTTTCCTTTTGGAAACTACTTTCCTTTAAGAAACTAAGCAGAGAAAAATTATATTTGTCATAGAAATAAATTGATAATGAAAAAACAACTTGTAGTCAACAATACCTCGATTTGCAAAAACCGAATCACAGCCATCAAAGACACAATGGAACTACTCTCCGGAAAATGGAAATTCCATATCGTAGGAACCTTGCTCCAAAGTGATAAATTAAGATTTATGGACCTTTTGCGGGAAGTTGAAGGCATCGGAACCAAAATGCTCTCCAAAGAACTGCAAGACCTGGAAATGAACCATCTCATCAGCCGAACCGTAATTAACACAAAACCCGTAACAGTAGAATATCAAATCACAGAATTCGGGAAAACACTCTCCCCAATCATAGACGAAATTGCCAATTTTGGGATGAACTACCGTGCTTCTCTGTACGGCAAAACCAAATAGAATCTATCTTGACGTAGAACCGCTTTTCTTGAAAAATTCCAGTTTTTTATAAGATTCATTCTTTTCTTTCTCCAATTTATCCGGAATCAAAATTCCCGAAAGATGGTCTATCTCGTGCTGGAAAATCACTGCGGTAAAACCTTCTACCATCTCGTCGTGCTTCTTGTTTTCTAGGTCATAATACTCCAGACGGATGATGTAACTTCGGTAAAAAGCATCACGAAAATTCTCTATAGAAAGGTCACCTTCTGGTCCTTTATTTAATAGTTCCGAACGCCAAATGATTGTTGGATTGATAAAATATTCTACTGGAAGTCCTGTTTTATCAAAACGTTGAACCAAAACCACTCTTCTGTTAATCCCAACCTGAGGCGCAGCAATCCCTACACCACCGCCAGTTCCAGCCAAAGCCAACCTCATTCTTTCAATCAAGATCGGCAATGTTTTATCTTTTGGAGAAATCTCTTCTGATTGCGCCAGCAGAACCTTATGTTGCTCTTCGTTATCCGTTTGGTAGATTGGCAGTGCCGTCTTCACATCGCCTGCCAGGATGAGCGCTTTTTCTTCATTAGAAAATTTTTGAGAAAACCCGTGAAAGCCTATCAGTAGTAATAAAAAAAAAGTAAAATTCCGCATTATATCAATTTATTATCAAAGATAGGAATTTGAGCAATGACTTTTATGGTTTGGGCACCTTTATCCGTCCTCCGTTCCCGCTTTTTTGTTTTTCCAAAGAAAAACAAAAAGAGCTCCTCTCAGGCCGGGGTGCGCTTCGCTCAACAGAAACCGACAAATCCGAATCAACTTTCAATCAAATTGAGATTAAATCCAAAGTTCAAAAATGACCTTTGCAAAGTCCGATGTACAGGACAATTACAATGGATGTTTAAAAGACACGAGAGTTTTTCAGAAGTACAATAAAATAAACAAAAACGTTCCTCCGGAAAAATCCTAGAGGAACGCAAATAATAGAGAGAAAATGTAACAACTATAACTCAATTTTCTATGTGGCTTCGAGAGCCTTGGTCTGACAAATTCTGATTGAACATCTCGCATTTAACTGTCATCCAGAGGCTCTCGAAGTGTTAGCTAATAACTTCATTCTTTCTTCTGTTAAAAATCCAGAAAATAATCGGGAAAATAAGAAGGGTCAAAACGGTTGCAGTTATTAATCCGCCAATAATCACAATCGCCAAAGGTTTCTGAGATTCCGACCCGATTCCCGTAGACAATGCGGCAGGAAGCAAACCAATCGATGCCATCAAAGCAGTCATTACAACCGGTCTGGTTCTTACTTTCACACCTTCCATTATGGATGTGTCGAGCGATAATCCATTCTTCACATTCTGATGAAATTCCGAAATCAAAATCACACCATTCTGGATACAAATCCCAATCAGGGCAATCATCCCAACTCCGGCTGAAATTCCGAAATTCATATGCGTCAAATGAAGTGCGATAATCGCACCAATCAAAGCAAAAGGAACATTAGCTAAAACCAAAAGCGAGTCTTTCATATTCCCAAACAAAATGAACAACAGGAAGAAAATCCCTAGAATACTAATCGGAACCACTTGCGCTAATCTCTTCGTAGCACGTTGCTGATTTTCAAATTGTCCTGTCCATCCAATCGAGTAACCATCCGGCAATTTAATTTTAGCCACTTTCTTCTGAGCATCAGCAATCGTTCCTCCCAAATCTCTGTCTCGTATAGAAAATTTGACACCGATGTAACGTTTGATATCATCACGATAAATAAAAGCCGCTCCATTCTCTTTCTCAATCGTACTGATTTCCTTTAACGGAATCTTGGCGCCGTCCTGCGTCGGAACCATCAGAGAAGCGATGTCTTCTTCATTCTTTCTGTAATCTTCAGCATAACGCAATCTGATTGGAAACTTTCTTTCGCCATCAAACATTTCAGATGCTGTTTTCCCACCAAAAGCCATTTCCAGAACGGCTTGGGCATCCGCTGGTAAAACGCCATAAGCTGCCATTTTGTTTCGGTCTAGCACTACACTAATTTCCGGCTGACCAATATTTTTAATAATTCCAGGTTCTTTTACGCCTTCCACATTTTTGATAGAAGCCAAAACTTCTTCCGCTAATCTGTCGAGTGTATGAAGATTATCACCATAGATTTTGATTCCGTTTTCTGCTTTGAAACCTGCAACAGCTTCTGCCACGTTATCGGAAATCGGTTGAGAATAGTTGAAGGTGATTCCCTGATAATTCTTCAGCTTTTTATCAATCTCTTCCACCAGTTCATCATAAGTGATTTTTCGTTTCCATTCGTCTCTTGGTTTCAGACTCACGGCAAACTGCACGAAGCCGAAGCCGTTCGGGTCGGTTCCGTCATTACTTCTACCGGTTTGCGCCAGAACGCCAGTGACTTCTGAGAAACTCATAATATCTTTTTTGAGAACGTCAGCCGTTTTCAAAGATTCTTTAAGCGATGAACTCATCGGCATTTCTGCGGTAATCCAAAGCGAACCTTCATTCAATTGAGGAAGGAATTCTGTTCCAAGGAATTTAGCTGAGAATAATGTAATGGCTAGAATTACAGTCGAAACCAGAAGACTTATTTTCTTATTTCTAAAAGTGAATTTGAAACCTTTCATCACACTTCTATCCCAAAAATTAACGAATGGATTATTCTTTTCTCTTACATTTTTCTTTAATAATAAATGAGACATTACAGGAACCAAAGTCAGTGTAAAAATCAATGCACCAAGTAATGCAAATCCTAATGTAAATGCTAGTGGAGAGAACATTTTACCTTCTACTTTTTGGAAAGAAAAGATTGGTAATAGTGACGTAATAATAATCAGCTTTGAGAAGAAAATCGCTTTTCCCAAACCTGTTCCGGTTTGTTTTATCCAACCTGCTTTTGCCATTTTGTTAAAACGTTCCATTCCATATTTGTGAGCCTTGTGGTCGAGCATTACAAATAACCCTTCGACCATTACGACGGCGCCGTCTATAATAATCCCAAAATCGACTGCTCCCAATGATAATAAGTTGGCGCTCATCCCTGCCATTCTCAGACAGAAAAATGCAAATAACAGCGATAATGGAATGATGATGGAAACAATCAAAGTGGTTCGCCAGTCTGCCATAAAAATCAGAACAATAACCGTTACTAGAATGATTCCTTCCAACAGGTTATGCATTACCGTTTTGGTGGTAAAATCCATTAGATTTTGGCGGTCGTAGAAAGTTTTCATCTTCACATCTTTCGGAAGAATTTTGTTGTTCAATTCATCGATTTTGGCTTTTACCGCAAGCAGAACTTCCTGTGCATTCTCACCTTTTCGCATTACCACGATTCCTTCAACCGTGTCTTTTTCATTATCCAACGAAGCCTGACCAACTCTTGGTAAAGAACCTTCGTGAACATCGGCTACATTCTTAACCAGAATCGGGTTTCCGCCATCACTGTGAACCGTAATATTTTCTATATCTGAAATCGATTTTACCAAACCTATTCCTCGAACTACATAAGCCTGGCCGCTTTTCTCTATAACGTCGCCACCGACATTCAGGTTACTGTTGGTTACGGCATCCAGAACTTCGGAAGGTGTAAGATTGTATTTGTCTAATTTTCTTGGGTCGATACTCAGCTCAAAAACTTTATCCTGACCTCCGAAAACGTTGATATCAGCAACGCCTGGAACACTCCGAAGTGCTCTGTCAACTACCCAAGTCTGTAATGTTAAAAGGTCTCGTGAATCTCTGTCTTTACTTTCGAGTGTATATCGGAAAATCTCTCCGGTTGGTCCGTAAGGCGGCTGGACTTCGGGGTCAATGCCTTCCGGTAAACTCACTGTTCTCAGCTGATTGTTAACCATATTTCGGGCGAAGATGTCATCCACACCGTCCTCGAATAAAATTTTGACAATGGAAAGTCCAAACATTGTGGTACTTCGGACGCTGGTCTTTTTCTGAACCGGACTCATTGCCAACTCTATTGGTGTGGTAACGAAACGTTCTACTTCTTCGGCGCTTCGTCCGTTCCATTGGGTGATGATGACGATTTGGGTATTGGTAACATCAGGAAATGCTTCAATCGGCATATTCTTGAAACTGATGAATCCCGAGACCGCCAAAATCGCCACCCAAATGAAGGTGAAAGCTTTGTTCTTGAGTGAGAATGCTATGATATTTTTGATGAATTTGTTCATACGTTTTGATTTGATTGGGTGTTTGTGAATTTGAACACAAAGCACACAAAGATTTTTATTAAACTAAATGTTTTTAAGGCTCACAAAGTCCGCCAAAGGCGGATTATAAAAGTTCTGTTGTAAGACTTTGTTTCTTACAGAGAATTGTAAATGCGTGAGGGCGGAGGGCATTGTTGGAGCTCCTCGCCGAAGGCGAGAGCGACTGCCCGTAGACCGACCCGCTTGTTTTTGCCTTGTTGAAAAGTTCTTTTGATTGACTAAATGTGATTGGCAAAAACAAAGGGGCACGCCCAAAATTTAGTTATTCAAAGAGCGATAAATCAATAATTGATTGTTGGTTACGATACTTTCGCCTTCGGAAAGTCCCTCCGAAACGTAAGTTGTCTCCGAGTTCTGTTTCAAAATCTTAAGTTCTTTAACCTTGATATCGGTCTGCGATTTGTAAACTACAGCAAAATATCTGTTGTCATCAAAAATCACGGCTTTGGAAGGGATTGCCAAGGCTGTTGCATTTTCGGATTTGGAAACTTTTATCGTCGCTTTGCTGTCGGGAATCAGCAATCCCTGCGAATTGTCCAACACTACTCTAGCCTGCATCGCGTTGGTGTCCGGGTCTATGATTTTGAAAATCTTATCGATTTGTCCATAAAAAACCTTGTCCGGATAAGACAATGTGGAAACCTGAGCTTTCATTCCAAGGGTTATTTTATCAATGTCCGCCTCGTTGACGTTCATAATGGCCCAAACATTTTTGGTATTCGCAACATCAAAAATATTCTCACTTCTGTCGCTTCTCAGTTCCATATCTTTGTTGATGTCCTTGTGAACGATATAACCGTTAATAGGCGAAATAACGCTGTAGATATTCCCTTTTTTCACATTATAAACCGTGCTGACGTCATTGGAACGTCGTAATGCATCTTTTGCTTTTTTGACTTCGCTTTCGGCTTCCAGAACGTCTTTTTCTGTGTTTAGTTTTCCTGCGTACAATTCTTTTGCAACACGAAGATTGTTTTCTGCAACTATCAAATCGGTTTTGGAATCGCTGACATCTTTCTGAACTTCCGCCAACTCCGTACTTCTAATCGTTGCCAAGACCTGACCTTTGGTCACATAATCTCCCAATTCCACATTTACGCTGAGAACGTTACCGCCAACCAACGGAAAAATGTCGATATATTTATTTTTATCAGCGGAGATTTTACCATAAAAGCTGAATTCGTCCTCGATAAATTTCTTTTCAACCTTTGCAAAAGTTGTGCTTTTCAGCATAGTATTGCTCAATTCAAAACCTTTTGTTTCTTCCTGTTTTACTTCTTCTTGCTTGGAACAAGACAGCAAAAGTGCTGAAAGTATAATTGATGTAATAATTTTTCGCATTAATAAAAGATTTTGGTTTGTACTAATTGGTTCAGGTTTTCTGCAGAAATCATAATCTGCTTTTTCATCTCATAAATCTGTAAAACAGTCTGTCTGTAACTCTCCATAAAATCGGTGAATTCTATCAAACTTATATTGCCGTTCCGGAAGTTTTTGAGGATTCCGTTATAAACTGTTTCCAAATTTTCCAAATCGGTTTGTTTCAATTCAAAATATTGGTCGTACTGATTTTTCCAAGTCTGATAAGCGGATTCTACTTGTGTCTGGAGATTCAGTTTTTGATATTCTGAGTTTTTCTCGTTTTGCTGAATGGCATATTTGGCTTTTTCAACATTTCCTTTATTCACTTTCCAAAGTGGAATTGGAATTCCGATTTTCAAATTAACTTCATTATTGAAAGTACCGGAAGCCTGGTCATATTCGGCTCCCAGATTAAGGTCCGGTGTATTCAGTGATTTTTGCCATTGTGCGTAAAGCTTGCTGTTGTCAATCAGTTTTAATTGATAGAGATAATCTGCATTGTTTTGCAACGCTTTTTCCTGAAGGATTCCCAAATCTCCGAAAGGCTGAGATACTAGAATTTCATTTTCTTCCGGCTTTGATAAATTAGCAATGGTTTTTTCCGAAGTTCCAGTCAAAACTTTCATCGTTTGCTGGAATCCAAGAATATTGTTATTGATTTCAATCTTATCATTATTCAACTGAATTACAATACTTTGAAGTCTTACAAAATCTTTAAGCGAAATATTTCCTTTGTCTGTCTGAACCTTGTACGCTGCCAAAAGTTCATTCATATATTTCAGCTGAGCATCAATGCTAATTTGTTTTTTTTGCTCATAAATGAGATTGTAATAAGTCTCGCGAAGCTGTGAACGAAGGTCAACCAATAATTGGTTAAACTGCAATTGCGAAAGTTCTTTGTTGGACTTTGCAAATTGGATTTCGTTTTTTTTCTTTCCGCCCAGATAAATCAATTGCGTGATTTCCACACCTTTTGCTCGCCCTACATCGAAAACTCTTTTGTCCTGTGGATTAATTGCATTGACATAACCTTCTACTTGCGGAAGTTCCCAAATCTTTGCCTGAATAATACCGGCATCAGCCATATTGATATTGTATTGTGCGGCGAGAAGCTGGAGGTTGTTTTTTTGAAATGCCAGTTCGCAATCCTGAAGAGACATCTGCTGCTGCCCGGAAAGACAAACAAATGCCGAAACGGATAACACCAGCGTTGTAATTTTGTTCATTCTTATCTCGTTTTGGTTTTGCAAAAATGGCTTACCGAGATTAAAACGGACTTAAATAGGACTTAAAAAAAACTTAATTGTTGTTTGAGATAAGAGATAATAGACGGATAAATGAAAGATTTTGATAGTATAATCTCTCGCAGATTGAGCAAATTTTACAGATTTTTTATTGGAACCTGAATAATCAGTAAAATCTGCGAGAAAAAATGTTTTACTTGTTGAAAATCACTGTAAAAAGATTCTCTCTATCTGAAAGTGAAGTGTAGGAAATTTCTGCTTTATGATATTCCAAAATGCGTTTTACAATACGCAAACCTAATCCGGAACCAGTTTTATTGTGTGAATTGCTTCCTCTCATAAAAGCATCGAAAAGTTTTTCTCTTTCCTCGACAGGAATTGTGGAACCGATAGAAAAGACCTTGACTATAATTCTAAAATCGGTTTCTTTGATAGAAATATCAACTTCTTGATTATCTGAATATAAAGCTGCATTTTTGAACAAATTAATGAACGTTATTTCCAATAAAGATTTGACACCTTTTACTGTCAAAATTGAATCATCGATGCTTTCTTCATCAATCTGGAAATCCATTTTGAATTCAGGGAAATTACGATGAACAGTCTCAAATGCATCAAAAACCACTTCATCAATTCTGACTTCTTCATAAACACTGGCAATCCCTTCTTTATCGAATTTTGAAAGAAGCAATAGAGATTTTGTAAGGTCGGATAATTGATGGACATCCTGCAACATTTGTTGTAATGTGGTTTTGGTTTTTGGAGAATGATTTTCGAGTTGAATCAAATTTTCCAACTGGAACGCCATTCTTGTCAAAGGTGTCCGCATCTCGTGCGCCGCACTGGAATTGAAATCTTTCTGTGACTGGAAAACATCATCCAATCGGCTTGTCATTAGATTAAATGATTTTGCAAGTACACCAATTTCGTCATTGCTATTTTTCAGAATGATATCGGTAGTGAGCCGATGAACGCTGGTGTCGGAAATTTGATTTTTGAGAACCTCCAAAGGCTGAAGAAA
Organism: Epilithonimonas zeae; assembly: GCF_023278365.1. Classification (NCBI taxonomy): domain Bacteria; kingdom Pseudomonadati; phylum Bacteroidota; class Flavobacteriia; order Flavobacteriales; family Weeksellaceae; genus Epilithonimonas; species Epilithonimonas zeae. The sequence continues at coordinate 955,750 of NZ_CP075338.1, forward strand.
TTTGGAAACCAGATAATAGCTGAAAAACCAAATTAATAAAACACTGATTATATAAGAAAAAATCAAGGTGTAACCGAGGAATGCCAACTTGGACTCTCCGGTGACGTCCTGAGCACTTGTTAAAATGTAGTAATTTTCCCCTTTGATATTTCGCAATGCAGCGTAAATTTCAGGTTCGGAATGTTCGTTGTAGATTGTTTTTTCTTTGTCAAGACTCTCGAGCAGATTGTTATCCCAAGTCACTTTTTTGTCTTTTAAAGTACTGTAAACGAGCTCTTTTTCGGCATTGAGAATAATAATATTTTCATTAAGAAGCACATTATCAGAGTTTTCGTCAAAAAACAAAGGTGCTTCTCTTTCAAAATCATTGGCTTTCTCAATAAAATTAACGGTAAAAACCAAACGTTTCTGAAATCTAAGCTTAAACTCATCCCGTCTAAAATCATTGAATGACACGTAAATCACGAACATCATAATCCCGAAAATCAAGGAAAATGCGATGCTTAAACTGAGTGCGATTTTACGTTTTAATGACATAAATGAAAAATAATGAGTGATAAATTATAATTGATTTCGATGCAATTCTCAACTCTAAAACTCTCTAGCTCTTACAGTGGACTTAGGTAATACCCGAAACCTGGTCTCGTGTGGATAAGCTTTGTTTTGAAATTTTTATCGATTTTTTTTCTAAGAAAGTTGATATAAACCTCAATAGCATTGTTGGTGGATTGAAATTGATTTTTCCAGACTTCGTCAGAAATATATTGTTTGGAAAGTGTCCTTCCATTGGCTCTTGCTAATAAAACTAACAACTGAAATTCTTTTACAGTCAAACTAATTTCTTCTCCTGAACGAAAAACTTTGCTGTCTTCCGGATAAATAATCAAATCTTCTACAACAATTTTTTCTTTCTCTTCTGTTTTTGGTGTCAGTCTTCTCATTTGAGAATTGATTCTCAATAATAATTCTTCCAGCAAAAATGGTTTTACCAAATAATCATCCGCCGCTCTCAAAAACGCTTCTTTCTTCTCCTCGATTCCGTCATAAGCCGAAATAATGATAATCGGTGTTTCTGAATTGCTTTCTCTGATGGTTTTACAAATATCCAACCCATTGATTTTGGGAACATTGATATCTAAAAGAAAAACATCATAAGGTTTCTTAGAAAAAATATTAAGAAACTTTTCGCCATCTTCCGCTTTATCGGTTTTGATGGATTTGGATTCCAGGAAAAGTGCAATTTCTGAAGACAAAACCGCATCGTCCTCTAAAAGTAATGCCTGCATTTGGTGATAATTTATTTTTACAAATATGGGAAAAAGTAATTGGACTGAAATAAACTATTCTAATAAGTCTTCGTCATATCACTCGGAATCACCAAATTAAACTCTGTTGGAATAAAATCTTTTTCAGGTAAAGACAAATCTGGTTTATCGGATTCAAAAACTGAAATAACTGCAATTTTTAAGTTTGGGTTTTTCTTTTTCAAATACCAGTAGATTCCGCCATATTGTTTGCTGTGATAATCGCCGTTGTAATGGATAAAAGTCTTTCCAGATTGCAGATTTTGGAAAATAGATTCTGCCATTGTTGCATCTTTTATAGCTTGGGCTGAGATGAAATTCATCAGTTTCATTTCTTCAACGTGATCTCCCATTAGCGATTTCATTTCTTTGTAGCCCGGCGTTTCCAGAGTCACTTCTATTGGTAATTTGGCAATGAACTTCTTTTCAGCTTCTGGTAATTCATTCAAACTGTTGATTCCGTTTTTGGAAGTTTGAGAAGCGTATTTTCTTGGAACATTCGTCGCTATGAAATTAAGCTTTTTGTCTTTCGCAAAATCAACCAAAGGTCTGTAATCGGTTTCGTAATTTTTCCAAAGTCTTACCGAATCTTTCAGATTTTTAGCATCGATTTTTCCTGCGAGATAAGAATTCAAAGCTTGTTGATTATCTCGTTCGAACATTTCTGCTCCTAAAGTAATCTGTCCGTTTTTCTTTTCAAAAAGAGCTTCCGTAATTCTTTTTTCCAGCCAATGATTGATAGAATTATCGTGATGTTCTCCGATAAAAACAACATCATAATCCGCTAGTTCTTTGATTAAATTTTTGGAAGAAACCTCTTTTGATTTCTTATTGTAGAATTTAAATGGATCAAAATTTTGTGCATTTATATTACCTAAACTCATTACAGCAATAAACAATAATAACTTCCTCATTAACAACAAAATAAAAAAGTCGTTCTAAAGTAAATTAAAACTATAAAACGACTTCAGATTAATAATAATTATTTCCCACTTATAAATCGGCAACCAAGTCTTTCCACTCCTGAAGTTCAGGATTTCCCGGTTTTCTTTTTCCAAAGAATTGAACGATAAATTCACCTTCTTTGTTGAACACTTCCACCGAAGTTACTTCGCCATCTTCTGTTGGTTTCTTCGTAATCCAGGTTTCACCAATTTTAGTCGTATCAAGATGCAAATTAAAATCAGGGTCCATTACATTAAACCACTGCTGATGCCAAAGCGTCTTTTTAACTTCTCCTGTATGAATCTGAATAATTCCTCTGTTTCCAACGAAAACCATAATTGGAATCTGTTTTTCGGAAGCATCTTCCAATACATTTACTACTTTAGAATTATCAATTTTTTGAGCAAATCCTTCCGGAGCTAATCTCAAAGCCTGTGTTCTACTAACCCCGAATTTTTTAGTCATCATAAAGAAGTCGTGTGTGTCTTTCAAATCTTTCCAAGCTTGTTGAAAACCAGCAACATCGATTTCAGAATCTGCTTTTTCTGTGGATTTTGGAGCAATTGGTTCTGTTACGATGTCGGAAGACTGTTCGTCAGCTTTATATTTCTCTGTTAAAGCATCAAATTCTGCTTCGTTGCTTTTGTTGGTTAAGTAGATTTTGTGAAGTGCCAACCCATCTTTTCCAAAGAATTGGAAACTTTTTCTATCGCCTTCAATCACAGAAAAACCAAATTTCCAAGAGTTGATAAAGATTCTCAAATCGATGTCCTCTCCTACGAAAACCTGTCCGTGAGGATTACTGAAATCAGGATTCAAATAAACACCTTTTCTTTCGTGTACACATTCGTCGTTTCTGGTTAAAGCCATTACTTTGTCAAGCTTTACAACTTCCTGTAAAAGCGATGCGAATTCAGGTTTAAGAACCGTCACGCCATTTCCGATGTTTGTAGTCAAAAGTTCTGCTTCACTAACGCCTAATTGTTCTGCAGCGTTTCTTATTCTAAGATGTGGATTTTCTGCTTTCAGAGCTTCCCATTTTGACTTTAAATCGTTTGTTAATGTACTCATATTGATTTGTTTTTTGATTGTTTATATTTTTTTTGAACACAAAGTGCATAAAGATTTTTTATTACTAACTGTTTTTAAGGTTCACAAAGGCGCTATCGCTTAGAAAAAGTTGAAAATCTAGCCTACTTTTTGATTGTCAAAACCTTGTATTCTCTTCTTACAGGTTCACCAATTTTGCTAAAGATAAACTCTTCTTTGTCTGAGCAAATCATCCTTTTGAAATTGGTCTGCGATACTAGTTCTTCCACATCTTCGTAATTGTAAAGCTTGAAATCCGCTGTAAAAGGAAGATTTTTCATAAAGTCTTTCTTCGCAAATGTGAGGACAAAACTTCCGTCTTTCGTTAGAACTCTGTAAATTTCATTAAAGAATTCTACAGGATTTTCCCAGAAATAAATCGTGTTGACGGTCATTACTTTATCAAAAGTTTCATTTTCAAAAGGAATTTTGTTTCCGTCGTACAAATGAAATTCTGCTTGAGAGAGATATTTTGAATTGATGTTTTCAGCTTCGGATTTCATTGTTTGAGAAATTTCTAAGCCTGTGTATTGGATATTGTCTGCAAAATCCAAAAGATAAGACAAATGTCCTGCGTTGCCGTGACCGAGTTCCAAAATCTTTTCGTTGTCCTTTAAATGTAAAGCTTTGATGCTTTCTTTGGTCATCGAAATATTGGTTTCATTCATCATTTTCGCAACTTCTCTTCCGGTTTCTCCTTCCGGATTAGATAATTGCTGTGCTAATATTTTGAGTTCTTGTTCTGTCATTTTTTAGTTTTTTTTTTGAGGCAAATTTTCTAATTGATAACATTTCGGCGCTTGGCACCTTGATAATAGTTTTGTTTATTCTCTACCAACATTTTGCTACTTCGTAGCTTCTTAAACAGCGAATTTCTCGCAGCCCGACTTGAGCGGAAATCCTTTTTTGCCAACCTTAAAGTTCTATTTAATTTGAAATGGTCTGCAAAAAAGATTGGGAGCGGAAGGCGGAAATAGCTGCCCAAATCATTCTCATTATTCTAAAGTTTCTATCCAAATAAAATCATTGTGCTGTCGTTGATCGGATGTTTGCAAATGGTACACGGAAAATTGTAAGCACGGCTTATTTTTTCCTCTGTAAAAACCTCTTCCGGAGCGCCGTAAGCTAAAACTTCTCCTTTTTCCATCAACAAGATTTTGTCCGCGAAACTTGCAGCCAAATTCAAATCGTGCAAAACAACGACTGCGGTGTTATTGTTTTGAGTAAATTTTTTAATTAATTCTAATGTATTGTGCTGGTGTTTGATGTCCAGATTATTGAGTGGTTCGTCCAAAAACAAAAGCCTGTGCGCAATCTCGTTATCCAGCTGAGCCAGAACTCTCGCCAAATGAACCCTTTGCTTCTCACCTCCGGAAAGCGAGTTATAATCTCTGTCCCGAAAATGAATAATCCCTGTTTCCACCATAGCAATCTCCGTGGATTTTATATCTTCCAAGGTCGGTTGAGAACCGAAGTATGGATAACGCCCCATCATCACAACATCCTTTACCAAAAGCGGAATATCCTGAGAATTATGCTGAGAAAATTTAGCTTTATGTTTTGATAATTCTTCCAGTTTCCAGTTATAAATGATTTTGTCTTTGAAATAGATTTCTTGCTTTTTTTCGGTTTTAATTTCGTTGGCAAGAACATTTAACAGGCTGGATTTTCCTGCTCCATTTGGACCGACAATCGCCAGAAATTCTCCGTAACCAACATTGATATCAACACTTTTCAAGATGCTGGTATTCTGACTTTGATAATTGATTTGGTGTCCTTTTATCATCTCAAAGTGTTTTTGTATTTGATAAGAATCGCAATGAAAATTGGACCTCCAATCAACGATGTTAAGATTCCTATTGGTAATTCAGAAGGTGCAACGATTGTTCGGCTGATTGTATCCGCAAGCAACAGCAAAATACTTCCACAAATCGCTGACAACGGCAAAATGAAATGATAATCTGAGCGGAATAACAATCTCAAAATGTATGGAACAATTAATCCGACAAAACCAATTGTACCGGAAAATGCGACACAAGTTCCTATCATTAATGAAGTTATCAATACGATTTCTTTTTTCAAAGTTTCGACATTGACTCCCAAGTGTTGTGCATCTTTTTCACCTAATAACATTGCATTAAGTGATTTTCCTTTTGGCAATATGATTATGTATGAAAACAATAAGACAATTGACAAAATGATATTTCTTGTCCAGGTTGCTCCTGCTAAGCTTCCGAGATTCCAGAATGTCAAGTCTCTAAGCTGCTCGTCTTTTGAAATGTAAATCAAAAATCCGGTAATAGAAAAGCCAATGGATGTGATTGCAACTCCGGAAAGCAGCATCATTACAACATTTGTTTTTCCCGCACTTGTGGAAATCCTGTAAACGATGACCATTGCTAAAAATGCTCCCACAAATGCAGAAACGCCCACCAAGGAATTTCTGATGATTTCCGGAAGATATTGTTCAAAAGTATGTCCGAGGACGATTGCAATCGCTGCCAACAAAGTAGCTCCAGAAGTTAAACCAATCGATTCTCCCGTTGCTAGAGGGTTTTTGAACATCCCTTGCAGCGTAGTTCCGGAAACCGCTAACATACTTCCTATAAGAACTGCCATTACGATTCGAGAGGTTCTGACTTCCCAAATCACGTATTTTTCACTTAATGACAAAGAAGAGTCACCGGTTAAAAACTTCCACAATACTTCATACGATGAGGAACCACTGAAGTCATAAACCCCGATATTTAAAGCTAAAACCATCATCAGTATTAATAAAATAATACCGATGATGGTGTAAAATGTAAGACTTTTTGATTTCAAATTCATAAGACTTAGAGAATCAAGATGGATGAATCAAGACTTAATTCTGTTATTTATTAAACTTCTCTGAGGTTTCCAAAAATGGAAGAAAAGTTATTTCGAAGATTCAATTAGTAATTTATTCAGGCTTAATGCAGCTTCTCCAACTCTCGGTCCAAAAGAAGATAATAATCCTCCGTCAAGAGCAATCACCTTTTTGTTTTTACCTGCATTAGTTTGAGGAACGCCAGGCATTTTAAGAGCGCCTTCTATTCCACCAGAACCTTGTAGTCCGCTTGTGAAGAACAGTAGTACATCAGGATTAGATTGCACAACCGCTTCCGGTGTCAATGGTTTGAAATCTTCGAAATCATTTGCTGCGTTTTGCCCTCCTGCAATTTCTATAATGCTCGCCATTGGTGTATTTTTTCCGCCAACCATCATCATATTTCCTCTTGCGTAGATGAAAAGGACTTTTGGTTTTTTAGCTATTGGCTGGATTTGTTTTACATCCGTATCAATTTTATCTAATAATGCCTGCTGGTTTGTATTACCTAAAGCTTTCGCTACTTGATCAATCAATTTCTTGGTTCCATCGATGGAAAATTCTTGATTGAATAATTCAGTTTGGATTTTTGACGCTTTAATTTTTTCTAGCAAATCAGGATTGATATCTTTGTCTGAAGCTAAAATCAAAGTCGGATTGAGTTTCATAATTGGTTCAATCGTCATCGAACGAACGTGTCCCAATTCTTCAGCCGTAGATTTCAAACTTTCCGGATAAGTGCTCGTCACATCAATTCCAACAATTTCTTTCTCGTGTCCAAGCGCAGCAACAATCTCTGTAACACCGCCGCTGATGCTTACTATTCTTTGATTTGAAACGGGTGCTTCAGTTTTGGATTCTTCTGATTTTGCAACTTTAGAATCTTCTTTTTTGCAAGAAAAACCTGATAAAAGAAGTACTGATAAAACAGCTATTTTGATATTTTTCATAGGTTTATTTTTGTGTGATTAAAGTGGTTTGTATTCGAATTGTGGAAAGCCTCTTTCACCAGCTTCGCCATATTGGTCTTTTTTTGCTTTTGTCATTCTGGTGAATCTTAACTTAAAGTAAAAACCTTCAGGATCTTTTACAACGTAAAATCTATCACCATAAACTTCTAATCCATTTGTACCAACAGGATTTCTCCAATTTGCTCCAATTGCTCTTTGATCGGTATGATCGAATTTCGACATATCAATATCAGCTGCTTTAAAATTGTTGTAAAAATCTGACGCGTTTGTACCCGTAGGAATTGTCACTTGATATGAAGCCGATCCGCCTACAATATTATCTGTCACAAAATCTGCATAGATGTAAGTACCGGCACCTTCTATGACATTTGTAAAGACAGTGAAACACAGATCCCATTTTTGTTTTTGAGGTTGAATAACAACTTCTTTATTATCCGTCATACTAAAATAATTGAAATTGTAATCTGTATTTTTATTTATAATATACTCTTTGTACGTCGCCTCTCCAATATTTGCATACCTGATTTTGTAAGCCGAACTTCCATTCCTAACAATCTGTAACTTCATCCATCCTCTATCTGTTCCGCCAGTAGTAACTGATCCAATTGGAATAGAACCTGTGTAAATATTTTTACCCATATTGACCAGATACACGGCATTGTCTGAATCTACAACCTTAATCTCTTCAATTGCGGTATAACTAGTTGGAAAATTACCTTTAACATCATCTATATAAGTAACATTATTCGGATCAAAATTAGCTACCTGGACTTTAGTTTTAAGTGTAGCAACATCAGATTCTTTTACCTGATTAATATCTGTGACATTTGGTATTTTGCCTGCAGCCATCATAATTGAAGAATTGATAATTACCTTAAACTCATCTCCAGAATAGAAAGCCAAATCCCAATCTGTTCTTTTATTCAGAGTTTTATCTCCCGAACTTAGATCATACCAGACTTGGTTTGGCTCACTTGCCCCTCCAACATCAGCACTATCAATCTTACCCATAATAGGAGAAACGGCAACTGGATCTTCATTATCTCTGAGACATGATTGAAAAATGAAAGATATTGATATTAGTAAGAATAATAATTTTTTCATTTCTTTAAACTTTAAAAATTATAATTAATTCTGGCAAAATAACTTCTGCCATAAAATAAGTTCTGCAAGTCTGTTGCAGCATTATGACCATCACCAGATTGCGCAGTATTTCTAATACTGGTGACATCAAAAATATTTTTCACTCCAAGGCTCAATTCAAAATGATTATTGAAAAAGGGTTGACTCACAGTAAAATTCAGCATATTAAAATCGCCGATATCACCTAATACGTAATGTCCAGTATCAGAAGCACCATCAGATTCTAGTGTATAAAGTTTTCTTTTACCTGTATATTTGTAGTACAATGCAAATATGGTATTGGCTTTTGGCAATGTATAATTAGCACTTACGTTAGCTTCCACATAGTAATTAAAATCATCATCGGATGTAGCATTACCAGTGTTCAAAAGTTGAGAAACGCCTAATGTTGATACACCAGCATTGAATGAGAAATTATCTTTTCTTGCATTTAAACTTGCTCCCAGGATAATTGATTTATAATTATCGACATTCAGATAAGTGTATTTTAAAGGAATATTACTAACAATCACACTTTCTATACGATCTTTCACATCCATATATATTCCACTTAGACCTACGTTCATTCTCCAAGAATTAGAATTAGTAGTTGCAAAGTCCCAAGAAACACCACCAGAATAACCTGTTTCAGGTTTTAAATTTTCGTTACCTCTAATGTCATGATTATTATCAACAACGTAAGTGTAAAGCTCATCATAAACCGGAAAACGATTTGCAGAACCTAATATTAATCTAATATTTGATTTATCTGTGGTAGAGAACCTTGTTGTTAATGAATAATTATATTGCCTGTCAAATTTATCACTTACCGTTAACCTTACTCCAGGACGGAAAGAAAGCCATTTTAAAGGATTCCATTCTGCGGAAAGGAAATTGGCATAATTGAAAATAGACCGGTTAACACTTTTACCATTATTATTGAATTCAAAAGTTTCAGAATCTGCAAAACCTTTTGTATTATCTAACTCATATCCAATTTGAAAATTGACTTTATCACTATTTAAAAAATTACTGAACATCCCTCTTGAATATAAAACCTCCGACTTGTAGAAGGTTCTTTTTGGACTTTCGGATCTAACATACCTATTTGGTACATCATATATTTTTTTAGTGTAATCTCTTTCCTGTATTTGATATGAGAAATCTCCGTTATAATTGATTCTGGATCCCAGTTTTGTCAAAATATTTAATTGATGGATCCATCTTGTAGAGTTATACTCTCTATCTTCCGCTGTAAAAGTTCTCTGCCCACCGGAAAAAGCCAATACATCTGTTTTAGGATTATAATAATCAATATTTTCATTTAAGAAATTGACTTTATAAAAAATGGAAGTATTTTTTTTAGAATACCGGAGTGCAGCATTAGCAATTAACAGATCTTTTGGTTGCCATTCATAACCTCGCTGTCCATTAGTTGTTTCATCAAAGAATTTATAGCCCTTTTGAGTTCCTTCAAAACCTTGAAAATCATTATGGTTAATATCGGCTGTTAATGTGAATGAATCGGAAATTCGGTAACCTAAATTAAGGCTTTGAATATGCCTTCCATAGCCCTTCTTCTTCCAATCATAATCCTTACCAACAGTTTCTTCTTGAAGAGAAGCATTGATAGTAAGCTTTTTTTGATAATTTTTTTTAGTAATAATATTGATAACACCTGCCATTGCATTATTACCATATTCTACGCCCATAGCACCTTTTACAATTTCTATTCGCTCTATATTATTGACATTAATTTTTGTAAGATCTACCAAATTCCCCATTCCTTTATCGCTAACTACAGGAATATTATCAATCAATATCTTTGTATATTCCCCGCTGAGTCCCATAATATTCGCATTAGAATCTCCAGAACTAGAATTGGGGGTAATCAAAATGTTTAGATTTTGGTTTAGGACATCTGCCACATTTGTAGCAGCCATATTTTTGATTTGGATTGCATCTATTATTTCTACTTTATAAATAGATTTATTGATAGACTGGGGAGTATATTGTCCAGTAATGACGACTTCTTCAATATTTTTTTGATTAAGAGTATCCTTTTGTGCATATGCAAAATTCAAAATCGCTAATGATAAAAGGCTCATCGTTCGCTTCTTCATTGAAAAAAATTTTTGCGAAGATAAGATTTTATTTAGAATCATTAAAAACAATTTTGTACTTTTGTAGAATAATTCTAAATAATAATAAAATCTGAACAAGACTTATGAAAGCAAAACTACTTCTAGCTGCATCACTTTTCGCAGTAGTTGCACAAGCACAATTATCGACTATTAATGAAAACTTTGACGGATTTACAGCTGGAAATGCAACCTTTCCTCAAAACGGCTGGTCAGCGATTTTACCAACAGCTCCTTTCCCGCCACAACCTATGATGCTAGTTGTAGCTGCAGATGGAACAAACAAGGTAATCCAAGCTTATCCTGGAAGCAGCTCGAACCAACCATTATACTTAATAACACCTCAGATTGTAGCTCCTGCTGGAGATAAAGCCATTTCTTTTGATACAGGATTGGTGGCTTCTTCTCCTGGTACTACAACAATTCAGATTGGTGTAGCAACCAATCCAGCGGACATGACAACGTTTACAGCTGTTGGAGATCCAATACAAATCACTTCTACAACAATTCAAAATGTAAAGGTTAATGTACCTGCATCTGCTGGGACTTATCTTGTTATAAGACATACACCAACCGCAGCTCACACAGCTTTACAAATCGACAATGTAAAGTACGATACTAACTTAGCTGTTAATGAAAGTTCATTCAATTCAGACAATGTAAAATTGGCTGTTTCTGCAGATAATAACTCTTTGAAGTTTGTTTCTCCAACCACTCTATCTAGCGCAAAAATCTATTCTGCTGCCGGACAGATTGCAACTGAAGGTAAAATTTCAAACAACACTTTAAATATTTCTACATTGAAATCTGGTGTTTATTTTATTGTTATTCAAGATAATGCTGGCCAAACAGTTAGATCTAAGTTTATTAAAAAATAAATAAAATCTTATATAAAAACTTGAAAGCCTTTCAGAATTCTGAGAGGCTTTTTTGTTGATTATAAAGACGCTTTATACCAATATGATATTTATCATTTAATCAAATATTTTAATTTTTAATAATTCTAAATAAAAACAAATTAATAGTTTTGTAGAATCATTCTAAATAAGAAAATCTATTTATAAATTATGAAAACAAAACTATTTTTTGCAAGTATGCTGACACTGGCTGTTAGCCAAACAGTTTTATCGCAAACAGATGAATTCGGGTATACTTCGATTAATCTAAGTATGGGCGCTCAATATCAGAATCAAGTTTATTTTGATTTCTCTTCTAACAATATTATTTCACAGCCTGCTACAGGATGGGATATTGCTTTTTACAGAAATTCTAGCATGGCATTCGGAGAGAGAGTAAATGATGCTAATAATGTGAAAGTATATCAGGTTTCTGCTGATCCTGCTGCGTTTGACACTGTAGTTCCGGGAGATAAAGCTAACTGGGGCGAGCCATTATATAATCCTGATAAAACTGAAGCTTTGGAAGATGGTGTCTTCGACAATGCAACATTATTACCATCAGGAGGACTTAATTTCAGTTGGGGAACTTATGACATTACCACACACAAAATTACCGGGAAAGTAGTTTTCGTACTAGAATATGGTAATGGAGATTACTATAAATTCTTTATCAATGAGTACGCTGCCGGTTATACATTCAAATATGCCAAATGGAACGGAAGCTCTTGGGATGCAACCCAAACCAGAACTATTGCCAACGGAACAGATGATGCATTCTTCAACTATTTCTCGTTCGCAACAGGAGCAAAAGTTAATAATATCGAACCTCCAAAAGCAAATTGGGATCTGATGTTCACGAGATACTGGACCTTCTATAACAATATTATGATGTATCTGATGTCGGGAACAATCCAGTCACCAAATGTGAGTGTTGCATACGTAAGACCCGAAACTCAGGCTACTTCTACTTACACAGCTCCTGCAAGCGGTTCTTACTCCAAAGAGATTACTACTATTGGTCACTCTTGGAAAGGAACAACAGGATCATATACAGATGCAGTTTACTACGTAAAAGAAGGAAGCAACTATTACAGAATGTATTTCACTTCCAATGGCGGTGCTTCCACAGGTAATATGTATTTCAAATACAAAAATATCACAGGAGAACTTGCTGTAGCAGATTTTGGTAAAAAAGGTACATTCGGAATTTATCCAAACCCAACTAAAGAAGACAAAAAAGTTAACATCTTGTTTGATGTGAAAGAAGCAGCTTCTAAGAACGGAAGTATCGAAGTATTTGACTTTTCTGGTAAAAAAGTATATGAAACCGCTATCGTAAACCAGTCTGGATTCTCTACACAACAAGTTGATCTTAATAAACTTTCGTCAGGAGTTTATGTCGTAAAAATCGCTTACGGAGGACAGACAGAAACAAAAAAGCTTGTTGTAAAATAAGCCATATTTCATAGGTAAATATTGATTGATTTTTATAAATCCTATGCAATCGCCATTTCGCCGTTGGTAATTGTCATCAAATATTTATCGTGGCGATTTCAGATTTTATTCTTTATAAGACCACCTTCGGGTGGTTTTTTGTTTGTTGTGATTTGCTTAAATAATGAGTAAATTTGTAGAAATAATTCAATTACAGTGAATTCCATTATCAATAAAAAAGTAGAATTTCAGGATTTGGGAACCAAAGATTACCAGCCATCCTGGGATTATCAGGAAGAATTACTGAAAAAAAATCTCGAAACTAAAATCTTTAATCGGGAAAATCCAGACCATCAAAAAGCGACCAATAATTATCTTCTTTTCGTAGAACATCCGCACGTTTATACACTTGGAAAAAGTGGTCACGAAGAAAATCTTTTGGCGAATGAAAACAAGCTGAGAGAAATCAACGCTACTTATATCAAAGTGAATCGTGGTGGTGATATTACCTATCACGGATTTGGACAGATTGTTGGCTACCCTATTTTGGATTTGGAGAATTTTTATACAGACATCCACCGTTATATGCGAGATCTGGAGGAAGTCATTATCCGAACTATTGCAGAATATGGACTGAAAGGAGAACGTTCCAATGGCGAAACGGGCGTTTGGCTGGATGTGGGAAAACCTTATGCCAGAAAAATCTGCGCAATGGGCGTAAAAGCTTCGCGTTGGGTTACCATCCACGGATTTGCTCTGAATGTGAACACCGATATGCGCTATTTCGAATACATCATCCCTTGTGGAATTACAGATAAACAAGTCACCTCTTTAAAAAGAGAATTAGAGCGAGAAGTTGATTACGAAGAAGTAAAACAGAAAATCAAAAAACATTTTGCAGATGTTTTTGGTTGTGAACTTATTTTATAAATGAGTAATGATAATTGATAGATGAAATTTAAACTTCGATAAATTATTTATCAATTATCGATTACCCTACATCGTCATTCCAATATCAATTCCTTTGATTTTTCTGTAAAGATCGGTGGCGAAATTATCCGTCATTCCGGAAACGAAATCAATTACGCCAAGCACTTTCTGATAATCAGTCCCATCTTCATAAAAGAATTGTTTTGGAAGAAGCTTCAGGGCTTTTTTATCATAAGATTTTCTTTCATCAGCAGATTTCAAAATGGATGGAATAAAATGATCTAGCAACTCGTACATTACGTTGTAACCAGCATTTTCTATTTCCACAACGGCTTTGTGATTATAAATTTTTTCAATAGAGAAAGTTTCAATATCCTGCAGCGTTTTATTTTCCGATTTATAAATATCCAAAAGACCTTTATCCAGATTCCCTTCCAGAATTGTATTGAAATTACCTTTATAAAGCTCCACGGATTTATTGATCAAAGCGTTAATAACCTTAGCTCTCAGATAAGAAATTTGCTCATTCTCATTACTGATAGAATTCAATTTTTGCTCTACTCTATTGATATCATCGGTTTCAGATTTTACCAATTCGAAAAAGAGATTTTTACAATCTGCTGTCGAAACAATTCCCAACCTGTGCGCATCTTCCATATCGATGATATTGTAACAAATATCATCTGCCGCTTCTACCAACCAAACAAACGGATGTCTCTTGAAAATATAAGGATCTTCATTTTCCTGGATCATCGCAGTTCCTTTTGCAATCTCCAAGAAAATGTCTTTCTCATTCTGGAAAAACCCAAATTTTTTACGATGGATAAAGCCTTTCTTTTTGGCAATCGCTTCACAAGGATATTTTGCAATACTTGCCAAAGTCGCAAAAGTCAGTTGGATTCCGCCTGCATCTTTTCCTTGTTGCTGCTGTGCTAAAACCCGAATTGCATTCGCGTTTCCTTCAAAATTAACCAGATCCGCCCACTCCTTTTCATTGAATTTCGATTTCAAATCGCTTTCATTCCTGTCAAAATAACTGGCAATCGCATCTTCTCCGGAATGTCCAAAAGCAGGATTCCCAACATCGTGACAAAGACAAGCTGCAGCAATAACATTTCCAAGATTATGAAGATAAAAACTCTTGGATTCTTCGTTAAGATCATTAGTATAATTATCTTGAATAAATTCTCCCACAACGCTTCCCAAACTACGACCAACAGACGAAACTTCCAAAGAATGCGTCAAGCGATTATGTACAAAAACACTTCCTGGGAGTGGAAAAACCTGAGTTTTATTCTGCAATCTTCTGAATGCCGATGAGAAAATGATTCTGTCAAAATCCCTCTGAAAATCGGTTCTGGAAGCTTTGGTATGCGGATTATTTCCTGTGCGTTGATTGGTAAAAATTGAATTCAAATCCATAATGGATTCAAAAATAAGGGATATTTTATTTTTAAAGGAATAATATTTGATTTTTTCCTAAAAAAAAGTTGTTATGCCAGAGGGTCCATCCATAGTTTTGATGAAAGAAGATCTCGACAAATTTGTTGGAGAAAAAGTGACTGCTGCTGTCGGAAATGCAAAGATTGACAAAGACATTCTTGTTGGTAAAACTTTGAAAGAAATCAGACTTTATGGTAAACAAACCTATTTGATTTTTGACGAGATTAATATCAGAATTCATCTTTTGATGTTTGGATCATATGAAATTGACGAACAAACAAAACCGGACAAAAATCTTCGTCTGGGATTGAGTTTCAAAAACGGAAAAATGCTTTTCTTTACTTGCTCTGTCAAACTTTTACCCAATGATTTTCTGGAAACAATTGATTGGGAAGCTGATGTAATGAGTGACCAATGGAATCCTGAAAAAGTCAAATCCAAATTAAAATCTAATCCGGAAATGATGGTTTGTGATGCGCTGATGAATCAGGATATTTTCTCAGGTGTTGGTAATATCATTAAGAATGAAGTTCTTTTCAGGATAGCTGTTCAGCCGGAAAGTCTGCTTGGACATCTTCGTGCAAAAAAAATAAATGAGCTAATCAAAGAATCCAGGAATTACAGCTTCGATTTTCTGAAATGGAAACGTGAATTCACTTTGAAAAAACATTGGAAAGCGCATCACCAAAAGAATTGTCCGAAATGCGGAAATCCTTTGACAAGTAAAATCACAGGCAAGTCCAAACGGAGAAGTTTCTATTGCGAAACCGACCAAAAATTATTCTAAATAAAATTCATTTTAGCGAAAACTTAGAATTAAAAGGCTTTTATGGATTTGATTTGAATTTAATTTTGCTTATCATTGGCAAAATTTAGTTTATGAAAAATAAATACTTATTAATTCTATCATTAGTTTCATCATTTGCTTTTGCGCAACAAACCATTTCTTTTGAAGCTTCAGAGGGTTATACTGCTGGAGATATCAATGGACAAAATGGTTGGGAAGTTACACTTAACAATGATGATGAGCCAATAAAAAATCAAGTCATAACTACAGAAAAAGCTTCAGAAGGAAGTCAGTCCATAAAAATAGATGTTGACTTGGACGAAAACTTTCTTTTCTTCCCCATCTTTGGTGCTGCAAAATTGTTTGACAATACGTACGATTACAAGAATACTACTGTAGAAATGGATGTTTTTATTACAGAAAAAGAAGCTTCTAATTTTGATTTTGGAACTTTTGGAATTGTTGACACAGACGAATACATGCCTGTTGCTATTTTCGCTTTTAATTCTTTAGGTGTTTTGGAAGTTGTGAAAAATGAAGATTATCAATACGAAAGTACCAACTTCAACTGGGAAGCCAACAGATGGTACAAACTGAAATCTGTCACTTCTGAAAATGAAATCAAATTCTATGTTGATGGTGCTTTGGTTCATACAATACCGAACTTCTCCAAAACCAATATTACAGGAATTAATCTATTGCATGACAATTTTTCTGGTGGTGCTTACATAGACAATATCAAAATCAATGATGAAGTAATGGCGGTTAATGATGTGAAGAAAGGCAACATAAAATTATACCCAAATCCAGTCAAAGATATTTTAAAAATTAATCTTTCAAATAACGAAAGCATCAGCGAAATCAACATCTATAATGTTGCCGGACAAAAACTGAAAACAGTTTCTAAGCAAACTGAAATCAATGTGGAAAGTCTATCAAAAGGTGTTTATTTGATTGATATCAAAACAGATAAAAACAAAACTTACAATTCCAAATTCATCAAACAATAAATTGAAAATCCTGCCACAGCGCAGGATTTTTTATTTAATTTTATACAAAATCTTATACTGATGAAAAACCTTATCAATCCGGAAACACTTAACTTCCTTTCCACACTAGAAATCAATAACAACAGAGAGTGGTTTAATGAGAACAAACAGCTTTATCTGAAGGCCAAAGAGAATGTTGAAAATGTGGTGAATGAAATTATTTCAGGTGTTTCAGAATTCGATAAAAGCGTGGAAAGACTGGAAGCTAAGAATTGTATTTTCAGAATTTACAAAGACACCAGATTTTCTAAAGATAAAACGCCCTACAAAACCAATATCGGAGCTTCTTTGGTAGAAAAAGGTCCAAAAACTTTGAATCACGCAGGCTACTATGTTCATTTAGAGCCTGGAAAATCTTTCCTAGCCGGGGGCGTTTATATGACTGAACCAAAAAATCTGAAAACCATCCGTGAAAAAATAAGTTCTGAAGGCGAAAATTTTCTGAAAATTCTCAACAAAAAATCGTTCAAAGATAATCTGGAGTTACGAGGCGATAGATTGGTAAAAGTGCCACAAGGTTTTGATAAGGAAAATCCTATGGGCGATTATCTCAAATTCAAACAATTTACGGTATTTCATCCGCTTTCTGACGAAGCTATTTTGGATGGAAACTTTGTAAAGAATACTGTCAAAGTTTTTAAAGAAATCTATCCTTTCAATCAGTTTTTGAATGACGCAATTCAATAATCGGATGGGAAAAATTGTATTTAAATTTTGGATAATTAATGTTCTGATAAGTCTCGTTTTATTTGTGGCTTACCGAATCATTATTTCTGAAACAGAAACAGACGATAAAACTTGGTTGGGCTGGCTGTTGGAAATTTTAAAAGTATTGACGAGCTTAGGTTTTTCTTTGATTTATCTGGGCGCAATGGTTATTTGTTCATTATCAATTTTTTTGAATCTGAATAAAAACATCAGAAACAATTTCTATTATTCACTATTAACATTTGTGGGACTGGCTTCTCTTTTTACTGCTTATTGGCTGGTCATCGTAATTGCAGAAAATTTCATTCAAAATGAAAATCCATTGATACTATTCTTAATATTTTGCATCGCATACGTCATCCTTTCAGCAATCGAATTTAAAATATTCAGAAAGAAAATAAATCAATCCAATGAATTGGGAAAATGAATTAACTCAAAAATTAGGAGTCGGCTACCCTATTATACAAGCACCAATGTTTGGTGTTACAACTCAGGAAATGGTTGCTGCAGCTTCAAAGGCAGATTGTTTAGGGTCTTTGGCTTTAGCAGATTTGAACACAGAACAATGTTTAGAATTAATTAAAAAGACAAAGCAATTAACGGACAAAGCTTTTGCTGTTAATATTTTTGTCACGAGATTCCGGAAGTTACAGATGAACTGAGAGAGAAATATTCTAAAACCAAAACTTTTTTAGAAGAATTAGCCAAACAAAATCAAATCAAGGTTAATCTTCCAGAAATTGATGAAATCCAGGTTAATTCTTATCACGAACAACTTGATGTGATCATTTCTGAAAACTGTAAAATCCTAAGTTTCACATTTGGAAATCTGGATCAGCAAAGCATTGAGAGATTAAAAAACAACGGAACAATTCTTATAGGAACCTGTACTTCTGTGAATGAAGCTTTGATTTTGGAACAATCAGGAATTGATATTATTTGTGTTCAAGGGATTGAAGCTGGCGGACATAGAGGAAGTTTTACTAATGAAAATATTCCGCAGATTGGTGGCTTATCTCTTTTATCACAAGTCCGCGATTCTGTAAAAGTCCCAATCATTTTTGCGGGCGGAATTTATAATGCGAGAACACTTTTAGCTGTAAAAACTTTGGGCGCAGAAGGATTTCAAATCGGAAGTCTGTTATTAAATTCTGAAGAAAGCGCTTTGAAAGATTTTGAAAAACTACGATTAAAAAAGCTGAAAGAAGGTGAAATTACTTTGACCAAAAGCTTCTCCGGAAGATATGCCAGAGGAATCAGAAACACATTTGTAGAAGAAGTAGAAAATACAGATTTTATACTTCCCTATCCTTATCAGAATAAATTGACAGGTGAACTTCGAAAAGCGGCGAGAATTCAAAATAATTCAGAATTTGTAAATCTTTGGACAGGACAATCGATTAGTGAACTGAATGAAGGATCTACAACTGAGATTCTGGGGAATCTGATTGAAGAAGTCGAGAAAAATTAAAAACAGAAATGGTCAAGCTGGAATTCAAAGCCTTAACCCGAAGAGAATACAGAATTGCAATTATAATGATTGTATTGGCTATTATAATTCCCGCTTTCCTATTATGTGGTTTGTTGTTATCAATAACCTCAACATAATTCTTATAAGTATTTTGGGAGTTTTAGGAATCAGCTCGTTTTTCATTTTGGCTTTAATTGTCAGTAAAACGCTTGCTAAGAAATATGAATTGACTTTTAAAGAAATAGAATTAATCATTAAGTCCGACAAAACCGAAGTAATCAATTATTCTGAAATCAATTTCATAAGAATCCATAATAATACAGATTATTCCAAAATTATCATCTATAAAAAAAGATGAATCGAACTTTAAGTTATTCGTTGGGATAGCGAACATTTTAACAATAAAAACATTCTCGAACCTGCAAATATTTTAGACATTACTTTGGAGAAGAAATTCAGTAAAGAAATAACTAAACGAAAAGATATTGATGTAATTATCTATAAAACTGATGTATAATCTGATTCTTACAACATGAAAGAAAAATTTAACAATCTTATAAATGGAGTCGTAAAACCACTTTTGAGATCCAATGGTTTTTCAAAAAAAGGCTTGGATTTTCTTAAAAAGAAAGATGATTTGATTTTCATAATTAATTTTCAAAAAAGCCATGGCAATTCTTTTGACGAGATCAAATTCTATATCAATTGCGGAATCCATTCAACTACAATAGATCAAATTATTGGACGAAAAGAAACTTCAGATCCCAAAGAATATGAATGTCATTTCAGATCCAGAATTTCGTCAATAATCCAATCAGGAGCAGACAGATATTCTATTTTGAAAGAAACTGATTTGGAAATTTTAGCTGAAAACATCAGTTCAGACTTAAAAGCAGTTATCAATCTATTTGACTCGATAAAAAATACCGACGATTTGACAAATCTGATGATTGCTAAAAATGGCTTGAATAATTATGAAGAATTGTTTGAATTCTTACTTTTAACGGATAATTGGAAAGAATTAAAACGTTATATACAAAAGCTGTTCTCAACTTTTGGCCAGGAACAGCGTTGGACAATCTTTCAAAATAATTTATCTAATATTTTGCTGAAACATAACAGAAGAGAAACGATTTCGGATCTGTTAAAATAAATTCAAAAAGAATTTCAGTCTTTTACCCGAAAATCTTCTTGATAACATTACCAATTTCCATAAAATCGTCGTGATTTCCAACAGAACGTTTCTCCAAATTGCTGTTATCAAATTCTGAAAACGGAAAGACAAGCAAGTAGTTTTTGTCATTCACATATTTATTCAGAAGTTCCGGAATCAACCTCATTTGCGGGATGTAAGATTTCATTCCTCTTTTCGCCATCATTATAATGATTGCTTCATCCTGTTTCAGTTGCGAAGCTATTGTTTCACCATCTTTCCAGGATTTTGTTGCAATAAACTCCGCTTCGATGGTTGCTTTTTTACTGATACGTTTTAGGATTTCCAGAATTCTCTCTGGTGCATAAAAAGTCATTGTCGCTCCGGAATTACGAGCAATGTTCCAAACTCTGAGCAAAGCGTGGAAAAACCCAGCTTCTTTTTGCGCATTTTCAGGAATCATCACTGCATATTTTTTAATTGTTGATAAAGGCTGAGCAGTGTGATAAATGAGTGTATTGACATTATCGTTTTGCAAATAACCGTTATACAGATTGTAAGCAAAAGAAGGCGTGAATCCTTTATCCTCGTCCAGACTGATAATCAGGTCGGTGATATTTTGTTCCTTTATAACATTCTTGATTCCGTTGATCACATCATTATCATAACGTTTTAGAGACTGAAGTTTAACATCAGCCGCCGCTGCCGCAGTTGTAGCGTGATGCAAAAGTTTCTCTGCATTTTTGATAGAAGATTCATTTTTATCTTCATTAATAATATTGAGTCCAAATAAATGTTCTGTGTTAGAATGCGCTTTGATCAGAATCCCAAGATTGACCATTCTGTCAACTGTAGCTTCGTAATTAAGAGCCAGTAATATATTTTCCTGCTCGTGGCTGTTTCCGGAAACAGTTTCTTCGTTGTCTTTATCCGCAATCTGCTGTGCATTGGACATCGAAATAAAAGACGAAATAGTACACGAAATCAGAATCAAAAGAATACTTCCGTTCAAGACGTGTTCGTTTAAAAGTCTTATGGGTTCTCCGGTTTCGGTTTCGGAAAGGATGATGTTATAACCTACCATTACAGAAGCTAATGTTGCCGCCGCCGAAGCAGAACTCAATCCGAAAATCAATTTGCCCTCTTCTTTTGAAAGCCTGAAAGTTTTTTGTGTCGCAATGGCAGAAAGATATTTTCCACCAATAGATGCTACCAGCATAATTCCCGCAACTTCGAGTGTTTCCCAGCTTTTGAAAAAGACTTTAAAATCGATAAGCATCCCAACACTGATCAGGAAAAACGGAATAAAAATCGCATTTCCTACAAACTCAACTCTATTCATCAAAGAAGAGGTATGCGGAATCAATCTGTTCAAAGCCAAACCTGCAAAGAAAGCTCCGATAATAGCTTCTACTCCGGCTAGCTCAGCCAACAAGGCCGCAAGATAAATCATCACTAAGACAAAAATATACTGTGATATCTTATCCTCAACTTTTTTGAAAAACCATCTTCCAATAATCGGAAACACCACCAAAACAATCAATCCAAAAATAATGAATGATAAAGACAGCCTAACCCAGAACTCGGTTCCGACATCTCCTTGTGACATCCCGACAATAATCGCTAAAACCAATAATGCGAGAACATCCGTAATCATCGTACCACCAACCGTAATGTTCACAGCTAGATTTTTGGCAATTCCCATTTTACTTACCAGCGGATACGCAATAAGGGTATGAGAAGAGAAAAGGCTGGCAAAAAGTACCGATGTTAATATCGAAAAATCCAGAATATAATAGGCGCCCAGATAGCCCAAAACAAAAGGAACAACAAATGTGTAGATACCAAATGTCAAACTCTTCCATTTGTTTCTCTTGAAATCACCCATATCAATTTCCAGTCCTGCCAGAAACATAATATAAAGCAATCCTGTTGTTCCGGTGACTACAATACTGCTGTCCCTCGCCAGAACATTGAAACCATTCGGACCAATGACCGCACCAGCGATAATAAGACCTAAGAGATGTGGTACTTTGATTTTGTTTAACAAAAGCGGTGCAGCAAGAATAATAATCAGCACCAACAGGAACTTGAGAACCGGATCTTCGATAGGAAGTTCCAGATTATGAATACTCAGTAAAATCATATGTGTTTATTTTTTTGAGCGAACAAGCTCTACAGAGAACTTGGCAATACAATTATCAACGGATATTGTTCTGACACCTCTCATTTTATTGGAGGAGAAATCATTCAGCAAAACATTCATCTCCACTTTCTTTTTGGCGGTTGAGTCTGTTTTGAAATTAAGCTTGACCTCATTGTTTTCAAACTTACCATTATAGAGCCTGACCAAGTTATTATTGTTGATAATTTTGGTAAATAATTGAGTAGAATCGCTGTCAAATTCCCAGACATCAGTTCTTTGATCGCCAACCACATAATCACTACAATTGGATTCTGTACAAACCACTTTTCCGGTCCACGAGCCAATGATCTCATCTGGCCATTGGGCAATAATCTGTATAGAATCTGTAACGGGTTTTGCGAAGATACTGTCTCTCATTTTCAGAAGAGATTGATATTCGGATTCCTTTAGTGCAAAAGATTTTTCTTTATCCAAAAGCTGCTGCTCTCTTTCTGAGAGTTCCTTTGCCTTATCTTTATCATCGCAGCTAAAGCATAGCATAAAACTTAATAATAGTATAAAATATCTCATAAGCGTTTATTAATCTAAAATATAAGGAGAATTGCTTTAAAATGGTATTTTAAGAAAGAGCACTTTCAGTTTCCTTGAAAAAATAAGGTCGCAGGATATCTTCAAAATTATAAAGACCATTTGATTTATCCCTTATATTCTTCGCTACAAACAATGCGCCAGTCCCGAAAGCTTCCCGAGAAATAGACTCGTGAACCAAACGCACCGTCTGGAAAGGAAATCCAAAAATAACTTCGTGTTTACCTACAATACCTCCTGCTCGCACAGAATTAATATTTTCAGCTTCGATATCAAGCGTCTCAGCAATTTTCATCGCAGTTCCAGAGACACCTTCTTTAGCTTTAAAATGTTCCTCAATCACTTCTATATCTACATCCGGTGCGAGATCTTTTAAAAGAGATGATGCAAACAGCAGATAATTGACACCCAAAGTAATATTGGGAGACCAGAAAACCACTGTTTTTTTTGATAATTTTTTCAACAGCGCTTTTTCTTCATCGCTGTAATGTGAAATAGCTGAGATAATTTTAATCCCTCTGCCAGAAACTGTTTTACCATAATCGTGGATATTTTCTGTTGTCGAAAAATCGATGATGACATCTACAGGATACTGATCCAGCAAATCATCAATACTTGTATTTTGTTTAGATATAATCAATGCTTTATCGGGAGAAGAAACACCTAAAAAATCTTTGGCAGTCATATGATCCATTGTTTTACTGTTTTTAAAAACCCATTCCAGTGAAAAATCAGGATGTTGCAAAATAACTTTAGCGACTGATTTTCCGGCTTTACCGAAGCCCATTAAACCTACTTTCATAATATCTTTTTTTAAGTTAATTAATTTTCAAATAGTGTATGGATGTACTAATTTAGCTTCCAGTTAAAGTTAAGCATAAAACCTTAATTTTAACCTATGAAAGGAGAGCGAAAAATCTACGATCCTGCTTTTAAAACCAAAGCTGTTGAGCTAAGCAAAGAACGAACTAATGTGTCAGAACTCGCAAGGGAGCTGGGAATCGCAGTCACGCTGCTTTACAAATGGCGTAAGGAGTACGAAGAATTTGGAGAAAGAAGTTTTCCAGGGAATGGAAAACTGAAACTGACACCCGAACAGGAAAAGATTCATGAGCTGGAAAAAAAGTTGAAGGATGCAGAATTAGTGGATATGCAAACAAAATTTCCAGTATAAGTTAAGCTACATTTTGATAAATTTTGTTTTGATTGTTAAACTCTTCAATAGTTTGATAATTCAAGGCACTGTGGCGTCTTTTTTTGTTGTACCATATTTCAATATATTCAAATATTTCCAGCTCCATTTTTTCTTTTGTAATAAGCTTGTTTCCATAAATCAGTTCTGTTTTCAAAGATTTGAAAAAGCTCTCTGCCACAGCGTTATCCCAACAATTTCCTCTCCGGCTCATGCTTCTTGTAACTCCATAAAATTCCAGAGTATTTGCAAATTTTCTGCTTGCATATTGAACGCCTCTGTCGCTATGAAAAATTAGACTTTCCCCTATTTTTCTGTTTTTGACAGCCATTTTCCAGGCAGAAAGACTTGTCTCTTCGGTGCTCATTCCGTTGCTTAAACTCCATCCAATGATTTTCCGATCATACAAATCAATCACTGTTGTCAAGTACAAAAATCCTTCTTTGGTTTGAATGTAGGTAATATCAGAAACCCAAACTTGCGCAGGTTTTTCGGCTATAAAATTCCTGTCCAGCACATTTTCTACCACCAAATAATTGTGTTTAGAGTTTGTAGTCACTTTAAATTTCTTGCTCAGTTTACTTCGCAGTCCAAGCTCTTTCATATATTTAGCCACTGTGACTCGGGATATTTTGTAACCCAAGGAATTTAGCTCAGACGTAATCCTAGGGCTGCCATAGCGCTGTTTTGATGAAAAATATATTGAAGTGATTTGCTGTTTTATTTTTTCCTTCAAAAGCAATTTCTTGCTGCAAGGCCTGTTTTTCCATTTGTAATAACCACTGGAACATAGTTTTAAAACATTGCACATCTTTTCAATCGGGAAAATAGATTCATTATTTTTTATGAATTTATATTTCAGCGACCGCTCTTGGAGAAGATGCCGATTGCTTTTTTTAATATATCTCGTTCTAATTCTGCATCCTTCAACTTTTTTTCCAGCTCATGAATCTTTTCCTGTTCGGGTGTCAGTTTCAGTTTTCCATTCCCTGGAAAACTTCTTTCTCCAAATTCTTCGTACTCCTTACGCCATTTGTAAAGCAGCGTGACTGCGACTCCCAGCTCCCTTGCGAGTTCTGACACATTAGTTCGTTCTTTGCTTAGCTCAACAGCTTTGGTTTTAAAAGCAGGATCGTAGATTTTTCGCTCTCCTTTCATAGGTTAAAATTAAGGTTTTATGCTTAACTTTAACTGGAAGCTAAATTAGTACATCCACCTGCGCAAGTTTGGGTTTCTGATATTACCTACATTCAAACCAAAGAAGGATTTTTGTACTTGACAACAGTGATTGATTTGTATGATCGGAAAATCATTGGATGGAGTTTAAGCAACGGAATGAGCACCGAAGAGACAAGTCTTTCTGCCTGGAAAATGGCTGTCAAAAACAGAAAAATAGGGGAAAGTCTAATTTTTCATAGCGACAGAGGCGTTCAATATGCAAGCAGAAAATTTGCAAATACTCTGGAATTTTATGGAGTTACAAGAAGCATGAGCCGGAGAGGAAATTGTTGGGATAACGCTGTGGCAGAGAGCTTTTTCAAATCTTTGAAAACAGAACTGATTTATGGAAACAAGCTTATTACAAAAGAAAAAATGGAGCTGGAAATATTTGAATATATTGAAATATGGTACAACAAAAAAAGACGCCACAGTGCCTTGAATTATCAAACTATTGAAGAGTTTAACAATCAAAACAAAATTTATCAAAATGTAGCTTAACTTATACTGGAAATTTTGTTTGCATATCCACATTTAATGAGATAGCTAAAGGCACGTACTCCATTAATCAAATAAGACTGAGGATGAATGCTATGGAAGGCGCGAACATTAGCAGTACATCATTCTACAGGGCAATAAAAAATCCTATGTACTGTGGTAAAATATTTATTAAAGCTTATAAAGATGAATAAGCCTGTCTCGTAGAAGCTACGCATGAAAGTTTGATTTCGGAGGCATTATTTAATAAAGTACAGAAGGTACTAAGTGGAAAAACTTGGGAAGAAAGGCCAAAAGGAAAAATAATTGCACATGACCAATTTCCTTTAAGAGGTTTTTAAAATGTCCAAGATGCGGAGGTCACATTACCGGTAGCGGATCGAAAGGTAAAAAGAATATCTATTTATTATTATCACTGCAATTCCAGATGTGGGTACAGATATAGCTCAGATATAGTCAATAATGCATTTACAAGAGAGTTAAAAAAATATGAGTGTCATACTGGGTTTGGTCAACTTCTTACAGAAATACTTTTGATCAATTTTAAAAATATTCATCAAGATCTCGACATGAAGAGAAAAGAAATTTCTTCAAAAATTATTACCTTAAATAATCGTCTAAACAGCGCCAGAGAAAAATATTTAGAGGATAAATTGGATTTTGAAGATTATCAGTGGATTAAAAATGAAAGTAAAAAGAAAATTGATGCATTGGAAATGGATTTGCAGGGTCAAAAGCTGACTGGTAAAAGTATCCATATCAAAACAAAACTCGATCAGGTTTTAAAAGTATTACCAACTCTCTCTCAACTCTATGCTATAGGAGATTCTGATACTAAAAGAACAATAGTGTGTTCGATTTTTACCGAAAAACTCGAATTTGACGAAACAACTTTTCGAACACCCAAGATCAATTCCGCTCTTTCTTCTATTTTTATTAATTAGCAATCAATTAGAGAATAAAAAAAAGGAAAAATCACTGCTAAAAGTGATTTTTCCCGTCAAGTGACCCCGGAGGGATTCGAACCCCCAACCGTTGGAGCCGAAATCCAATATTCTATCCAGTTGAACTACGGAGCCATTTTTTTATAAGTAATGAGTAATCAATAATAAGTAATGCAAATATTGTCCATTACCAATTACTCATTATCAATATTTTAGAATGTAATCTTCACACCTCCTACAACCTGTGCACCCAGAACTTTGTATCCTTTGTACGTCTGATATTTTGAGCTCAGAAGATTGTTTCCGAGTGCAAAAATACTGAAATTTTTATGAATTTTATACTCTGCAGATAAGTTTAAATCTGCATAACCTCCAACTTTTTCGTTTTTGTTCTCAATTGTTGTATAATTTGGAATTGCAGCAATATTGCTTATCTCATAAGTATTTGAAGTTCTGTCCGTTACAAAATACGCTTTGAAACCAAGATTCAGTTTCTTTTCCAGCATTGTATATTTTGCACCAAGATTAAATTGGAACAATGGCTTGTAATAGACTTCTTCCAGATTATCCAATTTGTATTTCATAAAATGCAAACCTGCGTCAACAGTCAGATTTTCTATCGGGAAAGCCTGCAAATCTCCTTTTACTTCCATCAGAGTTCCGTTATCATAGATTGAACTGAAAGTATTTGCATAATCATAACCTTGTCTGTCTGCGCCGATATTAGTATCAAACAGATTATTATTGTAGAAAAACTGAGCGTTGTTCACTTTGCTGAATCCTGCATTAACATCATATTTGAAAGTCTGGTCAACATCACCTTTCAAACCGAAATAAAAATGGTATTTGGTTTCAGTTGGCGTTAAAACCAAATCAGAAATCAAAAAAGGATTTTCGTCCAGAAGATTCCCGTAAGTATTGAGTTTCAAACCGCCATCAATTCCTCCATAAAATTTGAATTCATCCGCAGCTGCAACCAAAACTTCTGCTTTAGGAAACCAGTAGAATTTATTATTTTTTGATTCTTCGGTTACATTGCTGGAGTTTTTAGAATTAAGGAAACTAAAATCAGAACCAATTAACAAATAAGAATCACCTTTATAGAAAGTCACTTTTGGCGACAATGTAAAATTGAATTGATTACTAGTATTTTTATTCAGGATATCAAATTTGGAATTAACCGTTTCCAGATTGATTCCCAAATCTCCATTCGCTGTAATATCCTCGTAAACAGAAAAATCGTGCTTGGACAAATTAACATCCAAATTCGCATAGTTTTCACTGGCTCCGAAATGGTCGCTTAAGAAATACGATTTCACACGAACGTTATTCAGAATTTCATTGGAATAATGGTCGTAATAACCATTCACACTGAATTTATTCACTTTTTGCTGTAAATCGACATCATTATTTGAAGGCGTCAATGCATAAATCCCGTAATAATTGTAATTGTTGAAAGCATAATTTGCATCAATATTAAACTTTCCGCTTTCCGTGTAAATATTGGCAAAACCACCGATTTTTGCTTCATTCTGCTTAGAATCCCAATCGTAAATCTTTTTCAGACCGCTTGTAGAAAGATAATGTAAATCCGCTCCTACTTCCACATTGTCCTGCACTTTTCCCGAAACATTAGCATCAGCCAAAAATTTCCCATAATTCCCATAACCCAATCTGAAATAATTGGATTGATAATCATTGGAAAATTTCGGAGAAATATCTTCACCCTGGATTTCGGTGGTTTTGAAATCGGAAACCGGCGGGACATTCACGATGTCATATTTCAGATTAAGCGAATCTTCCTTTTTCTTGTTATCCGGCGGATAGTTTTTTTCCTGAACAACAGATGTCTTCTTTTTCTCAATTTTCTTGACTTCCGGTTCTCTTTTTCTATTAAGAATCAATTGCTCTTCTTTGATTTGAGCGCCCAATTCCGAGATCCCGACTATTCCCAAAAATGCCAAAACGGCGATATATTTTAGTTTGTTCATTTAAATTTATTTAAAGATTAAAGGATTTAAAAATGAATTCAATCCTTCATCAAAATATTTATTTATTCCGTTCTTGATATGAAGCTAACAGCGCTTTTCCTGCTTGTTTTGAAAACCCTTTTGGATAAAACATATTAAATAGCCATAAACTTTGTATTACTTGTAAATTAAATTCGAACTTTTTATTTTCATCACCAATTTCCTGAAATCCATAATAATATTCATCCGGTAAAGATGATGGTAACAATCCAAAAGTTAGCATACTACCGGCCATTCCATTCCCGCAAACTAATGTTGTTTTCATGGAATCAAGTTTTATTTTTACTTGATAGCTATCATCCTTTACTAGTTCATAAATCTGTGATTTTTCTAAAATTTTATATTCTTTTTTTAATTCTTTATTAATTACAAAAGCTTTTACCTTATTTGTACTTGGTTTTGCTTCTTTATAAATTTTATGAGATATTCTATAAGAAGGTACACAACTCACAAATAAAAGCGTAATCAAAATCAGAAAAAATGCTTTGTTCATTTTAAAATCAAATTACTTCTTGATCTGCGCTTTCACTTCCTTCGCTTCAGCCACAATTTCCGGGAAATCGCCATAGTTGTTAATGATTTCATCCACCGTATAACTTGCCTGGTAATTATCTTTCAGCGCCAGATAATTTTTCGCCATCAGGACTAAAGCCTTTGCGCCCCAATATTCTTCCGAAGCATAATTGTTAGC
This sequence comes from Epilithonimonas zeae, assembly GCF_023278365.1. Taxonomy (NCBI): domain Bacteria; kingdom Pseudomonadati; phylum Bacteroidota; class Flavobacteriia; order Flavobacteriales; family Weeksellaceae; genus Epilithonimonas; species Epilithonimonas zeae. Next base: position 985,351 of record NZ_CP075338.1, read on the forward strand.
TAACTTGAAAATGGTTTCATTCGACGATTTGAAAGCTTTTGCTTTGTTCTGGTAAAATGCTTTGGCGTATAAAGCTTCCGCCGCAACTTCTGTATTGGAAGATTTCTCCAAAGCGGTATAAGCCGTTTGTGCATCCCTGTCTTTGCCTTGCTGCATCAGGCTCCTTGCTTTGATGACTTTCGCCTGTTCCAGAGTTGCTGCCGAATTTTTCGAATTAGCAATTACAGCGTTTGCATATTTTTCAGCTTCAGCAAAGTTCTTTTCGTCTGCATAGATTTTCATCAACTCAATTGAAGCAAAGTTTTTAATCGTAACGTTGGTAGAATTAGCATTCTGTTCCAGATATTTTTTTGCATCAGCCACTTTATCCTGAGACAAATAAATCTGAGCCAGTCTCACCTGCGCTTCCTGTTGATAATCGTTCTGGAAATCGGCCACATTTTGTAATGGAAGTAATGCTTTATCCGTTTGTTTTAATTGATAATAGCTTTCGCCCAGCTCGTATTGCGCTTTGAAAAGATTGTCGCCGCTAGGACTCTGGTCAAGGTATTTTTCGTAGTAAGAAACCGCTTTTCCATAATCTTTTTTCGAGAAACTGTCTTGCGCCAGATTCAGATTAATTTCACTGATTTCTGTTCCGGAAACATTCACATTCAGACTTTTTGCAAATTGTTCGTAACCTGCAACATCACCGGTTTTCACAAAAGCCGGTTTTGCAGCGGCTACAATTTTGTCCGCATAAGCAGTGTTCTTATATTGATTTGCCAATCGTCTGAATTCCGAAATCGCATTTTCATTCTGATTCAGGTCAATCAGATTCTGAGCTCTGTAAATCTGGGAATTCGCTACCAAATCCTTATCAGGACTGGATTTGATGACTTTATCAAAGTAAGCATTAGATTGAGTGAAATCATCATTCTGAGCATAAGCCGACGCAATTTCATAGTTCGCATCATCTACATATTCCGAATTAGGATATTTTGAAATCAAAGTTTTCAGTTCAGAAATCTTCGCCACCGTATCGCCTTTGAAACCTAAAGCTAAAGCTTTCTGATACAACGTATAATCGCTGGCATTTTCGGTTTTATTATAAATCTCCAAAGCTTCATTCAACTGATTGTTTGCGTAATATGTATCAGCCAAACGCAATTCTGCATCCGCTTTGAATTCCTGTTTCGGGAATCTCAGATATTCCTTAAAATATTCCTGAGCAGAAGCAAAATCCTTAGACTTGAAATAAGCATAACCTAAGTCATAGTCCAATTGTTCACGTTCCGGAAACCCTTCTGCAGTTTCGTTTTCAAGTTTAGTATAAGTTGCAATCGCAGATTTATAATCACCTTTCTGGTAGTAAGTCTGTCCTAACCAATATTGTGCTTTTTTATAAAAATCTTTATTGAGATTGAATTGAAGACTTCTTTTAAAGTACGTTTCGGCGGCATCAAAATTCCCTTTATTGAATTCCTCAGAACCTAAAAGATAAGAAACCTCCTGCTCTATTTTTTTTGTCTCATTCGTTTTCTGGTCAAGTTTCGAAAGGGCATCCAGAGTTGCTTTATAATCTCCGGAATACAAATACGATTTAACCAGCAGTGACCTCATTTCCTGAGTTTTAGAATTCGGATATTTATCCAGATATCTCTGAATTACTTTTGAGGAGTTCTCAAATGGATTTCCTAATTCATAACTCAATTTTGCATATTGTTCCAAAGCCAGTTGCTGAACTTTCGCATCATAATTCATCTGGGACGCATTACGATAAGCAGAAAGCGCTTCTTGTTTTTGATTATTTTGCAGATAAGCATTCCCGAGTTGGTAATAAGCGTTTTGAGCCAGCGGAGAATTGCTGTTAATTAATTGATTGTAATATCCTACTGCTTCGGCGTTTTTCCCTACTTGAGAAGAAACAAACCCCATTTCGTAAAGGTCGGTTTCTGACGGCGTTTGTTCTTTATCCAAAAACAATTTCAAGTGTGGATAAGCCGATTGGTAATCGCCTTTCATAAAGTAGCTCTCTCCTACTATTTTGTGGATTTCTGTATCGTAAGCAGTTGTTTTTCCGTTGTTCAGGATTTCATTCCCTTCAGATATTGCCAGATCATAGTTCTTCTGATTGTAGTACATCTGCACATAATAAGGCTTAACTAAATGTGCATAGTCTTCATTATTCTTGATTTGGTCGAAGTAAACAAATGCATTGTCTTTTTGTTTGTCAGCATAATAAAGATGTCCCAACATATAAGAAATCGCAGGTTTACTATTTTCATCTGCATTTTTAAATGATTCTTCCAAAGCTTCGATTGCTCCAGCAGAATCTCCTGTCATAAACTTGGCGTAACCCAGCTTCATAATATGCTGTGTATTTTCCTCTTTACTCAGTTGGTATTGATTGACTTTCTGCAAAGTTTCCAGGGCTTTTTCAAAATCCTTTTTTGCCAGGTAATAATCTGCCAAAGGTCCGTTGGCTTGAGCAAAATACGCCGACTTTGGATATTCTTTCATAAAAGCATTCAGACCTTCTTCCGCATATTGCTGTTGCAAAATCACACCAATCACATTGCTGAAAAACAGTGATGCTTCTTTCCTGGATTGACTTAGACTTTTGTTGTAAAAATATTGGTTGGAATATTCGTATTGGGAAGCATTGTAAACTTTGGTATTGTAGAGATTCTCTGCCAAACCAAAATGATAGTCTTCTTTTTGAGTAAAATATTGAGATTGTTGCGCCTCAGAAATCCCGTAAAGCGATAACATCGAAGCCAGTATTACTTTTTTTGAATTCATATAGATTTTCAAAATTATTGTCAAAGCCTCAGCTTCAACAAAGTTTGTTCCTTTTTCAACGAAAATAGGCAAAAGATATTATTTGACGGAATTTTAAAAGCACTTTTTGTTTTCAGAAATAGTTTTATTTATTAATAAAATGTTAAAAACATCAAAATTTTATTACATTTGTTTCTTTCATAAATTTTTAACCTAATATGAGTTCACTTTTCAGAAGAAAACACTACGCAGAAAATACAGATAACGGGCAACTGAATCGCGTTTTAGGCACTTGGGATATTGTATTTTTTGGTATTGCTGCCATTATTGGTGCAGGAAGTTTTAGCAGTTTAGGAGAAGCTATCTTCCGTGGCGGTCCGGGCGTAATTGTTTTATATCTGATTTGTGGTTTTGCCTGTGCTTTTACAGCACTTTGTTACGCTGAATTTGCCAGTCGAATTCCAACTGCAGGAAGTGCTTACACCTATGCTTATGCCAGTTTCGGAGAATTGATTGCCTGGGTTATTGGCTGGGCTTTGATTATGGAATATTCTTTCGGGAATATTTATGTTGCTTTTTCCTGGTCAGATTATTTCACCAGTTTTATGGGAAGAATCGGTGTTCATATTCCTGATTATTTTACTTGTAGTTATACAGAAGCTAAAAAGGCTGTTCTCAATAATTCGAATAATGCTGAATTGATTAATGCCTGGAAATCGGCTCCTATTATAGGAAATTTAAGAATCATTGTTGATATTCCTGCTTTGGTAATTAATGGATTGATTACCTGGCTTTGCTATCAGGGCATCAAAGAAAGTAAAAACTTCAATAACTTTTTTGTGATTCTGAAGTTGTTTGTGATTCTTCTCGTAATCGCAGTCGGTGTTGCTTATGTTAATACAGGCAATTGGTTTCCTACGAGTTCTGTAACTTCAGAACCGTCTTTTATGCCGAATGGATTTGCAGGTGTCATGTCTGCTGTTTCAGGTGTTTTCTTTGCCTATATTGGTTTTGATGCGATTTCTGTATTGTCAGAAGAAACCAAAAATCCTCAGAAAGACCTTCCAAAAGGAATGTTGATTTCTTTAGGACTTTGTACTGTTATTTATATCATTCTGACTTTAACTTTAACAGGATTAGTAGATTACAGAAAATTTGACGGAATCGGCGACCCATTATCTTTTGTATTTGATAAATCAAATCTCAATCTTCCCTGGATGGAGTTCATTGTATCATTAATTGCAATTGTTGCAATTACTACGGTACTTTTGGTTTTCCAAATGGGACAACCTAGAATATGGATGGCAATGTCGAGAGATGGACTTTTACCAAAAAAGTTTCAGCAAGTGCACAGCAAAAACAAAATTCCTTCTTTTGCAACCATTATTACGGGAATTGTTGTAGGTGTTCCAATTTTGTTCACCGATAAAACTTTTATTCTCGATTTTACAAGTATCGGGACTATTTTCGCTTTCGTATTGGTTTGTGGTGGCGTTTTGATGTTGCCTCCAAAAGATAAAATCAAGGGCAGATTCCACCTGCCATATATTAATGGAAGATTGATTTTTCCATTAATTTTCATTGGCGGATTGGTATTCTTTTATTTCTACCAACCAGAATTTTTTCACAATTTAATTAATATCAGTGATGCGAATGAAGGAGAATTCCGTTTAGCAATTATCGTTTTCATTATTGTCAATCTGATTTTGTGTGGATTGGCTTTCATTAAGAATCTTTCATTAATTCCTTTAATTGGTCTTAGTTCTTGTCTTTATTTACTAACCGGGATGAGCCACGAAAACTGGTTTTGGTTTGGACTATGGTTTGCTATAGGTTTGATAATTTATTTCCTTTATGGATATAAAAACAGCAAACTAAATCAAACAAAAAATGCAGCCTCAGAATAGAATTAAAGCCTATTATCAATTTTATCTTACAAAATATAACCGCAAGCTAATGCGTTTCATTTCATTGGAATTTTTTTAGTTTTTGCGGTTATTTTTTATTTCGTGCAATCTGGAAAAAAACATTTTCTTTGATATTGCTCAATTTTTGGATATGGATTTGCACAGTGCAGTCAAGCTGTGTTTAAGAAAAATATATCAGAGAGATTCAAATATCTAATTTGGCCTTTAGCTTCAGATTTCAGACTATTTTTGAAATCTTGGCAGGAAACAAAAATTTTAAAAATAAAGAAATAATATTGTAAATTTATTTTCTATTTCATAATGAAGAATTTCATCAAATCTAATATTTCTGCAGATTCATTAGCGCTTTTGCTGGTTCAGGCACCAGTCGCTCTTTCTATGCTGATGGGCGACGACTTTGTCATTCAGGTGGCTAATCCTCAAATGCTTCAGCTATGGGGAAAACGGCCGGAAATAATTGGTTCAAAACTAATAGATGCGCTGCCTGAATTGGAAGGACAGCCTTTTATTAACATTTTAAATACTGTAAAAGCAACCGGTGATATTTATAAAGGCTACAAAGAGAAATGTTATCTGTTCCGAAACGGAATCACAGAAGAATGTTATTTCGATTTTATTTATGCACCAATTTATAATGATGACGAAACCGAAATTATCGGAATCAGTGTAGTGGCTACAGAAGTTACAGACCAAGTCCAGGCTGAAAAGAAACTTACAGAAACGGAGTATAAATTTGAAAACCTGATTAGAAATTCTGACTATGCAGTTGCAATCTACAAAGGAGAAGATTTTATCATAGATTTAGCTAATGACAAAATGCTGAAGACTTGGGGAAAAGATGCTTCTATAATAGGTAAAAGAATAGAAGAAGGAATTCCGGAACTGGTAGGTCAAGCTTTTCTTGGATTATTGAAACAAGTTTATGAGTCTGGAGAAACTTACTCAGCCAAAGAAGATCGTGCTGATCTAGTCGTGGATGGCAAACTGCAAACTTATTATTACAATTTTTCGTACCAGCCTTTGAAAAATCACAATGGTGAAGTCTATGCTATTGCCAATGTCGCTGTAGATGTAACCGAAGCTGTACTTACAAAACAAAGATTGCAGGAAAACCAAGCCAAATACAAAAATCTTGCGGACAGTCTGCCAATTATTATCTGGACAGCCGACAAAGAAGGAAATATCGACTATTACAACAAAAAATGGTACGATTATACGGGATTCGAAGGTGTTGACAGCAGAGAAGCAGCAACACACAAAATCTTACATCCAGATGATATAGAAAGAGCAACTCAGGTGTGGCAAAGAAGCAAGGAAAACAAAAGTGCTTACGAGATAGAATATCAATTCAAGGATAGACAAACCGAAGGTACTTACAAGTGGTTTCTCGGTCGTGCCGTGCCTATAAAAGATACGAATAACAATATCATCCAATGGATTGGAACCTGTACAGATATCAATGAGTTCAAACAATTCCAGCAACAGAAAGATAATTTCTTGGGAATCGCCAGCCACGAACTGAAAACGCCATTGACGAGCCTCAAATTGTATTCTCAATACCTAGAAAAAAATCTGAGAAAGCAGGACGACCAGAAAAATGCGGACGTGGCAAAGAAAATGGACGATCAAATTAACAAACTAACTGGTCTTGTAAATGATTTGCTGGACGTGACGAAAATCCAGAATGGGAAAATACTTCTTAACAAATCAGAATTTAATTTTGATGAATTGGTTGCAGAAATCATCACAGAACAACAGATGAGCACCAGCCACAGAATTTATCTGGAAGCAGAAAATATTGGTGAGATCTACGGCGACAGACATCGCATCTCGCAGGTAATGAGCAATCTAATCAGCAATGCCATAAAATATTCTCCGGATTCTGATAAAATTCAAATCACTACAAAACTAACTGAAGAAGGTTGCGTCCTATTCTCTGTCAGAGACTATGGAATCGGGATTCCTGAGGATAAGAAAGACAAAGTTTTCGAACAATATTACAGAGTCAGTGGCAGTATGGAACACACCTTTCCGGGACTTGGATTGGGACTTTATATCTCTTCTGAAATTATAAAACGAAGCGGTGGCAGGATTTTTGTAAACTCAATTGAAGGGAAGGGCTCGGATTTTTGTTTCGAGATTCCCAAAAAACACAAATCAAATTAATACTTAAAATTACAATGTCAAATTCTAAAAAAGTTATAGTCGTGGACGATAGTCCTGCAATTTTGGATTCAGTGAAACTGATGCTGAATATGGAAGGATTCGAAGTCTCAAATTATGAAAGAGGAACCGATATGTTCAATTCCCTTTTGGAAACATCCACCAAACCAGACGTTATCCTGATGGATATGTGGCTCTCCGGAGAAGACGGGAGAGACATCTGCAAAATGATAAAAGCACATCAGGACTTCAAAAACATTCCGGTTGTGATAATGTCTGCCAGCCGGGGATTGGGAGATTCTGCGATAGAAAGCGGAGCCATAGATTTCATCCCAAAACCTTTTGATTTGGGCGAAATTGTAGAAAAAATCAGATATTATTCCAATAGTTCAGCTGAGTAATTTAATTGGGGCAGCTTAATCCGCCCTCCGTTCTCGCTTTTTTCTTTTTAAATAAAAAGAAAAAGAGCTCCACTCAGGTCGGGCTGCGTGCCATTCAACTTTATAAGATTTATGAAAAAATAATACTCAATAAAAAAGCAGTTTAAAAATTTAAAATGCTTTTTCTTTTCTTTAACTATTCCTAATTTAGAAATCGACCGTTTCTGGATTCAGGCCGGAAAAGCCTGTTTCTTCCAGAGTTTTTAAAGCCTTCATATCACTCTCTTCAATTTTGAATCGTTCAAAATGCAAGTTGTTTTTGATGTTTTCCGGATTTTCAGATTTAGGCAAAACAATCACGCCAGACTGCAGACAAAACTGAATACAAAGAATTGCCGGCGAAACATTGTACTTGTCCGCAATATCTTTCAAATTTCCATCTTTCAATAATCTTCCGGAGCCAATCGGACTCCACGCTTCTATCGCAATTCCCTTTTCTTTACAAAAATCAACAACACTTTGCTGAGTGTAACCCGGATGAAACTCTATCTGGTTAACAGCCGGAATCACATCTGCAGTTTCCAGCAACGCTTCCAGTTGACTTAGCATAAAATTGCTGACACCAATGGTTTTAACAACACCAGATTTGTACAACTCCTCCATTGCTTTCCACGTTTCCGCATTGATTTCTTTCCAATTCTTAAATTGTTTTTCATTCGCAGGCCAGTGAATCAATAACAAATCCAGATAATTGGTCTTCAGTTTTTTAAGAGATTGCTCTACAGAAGTTTTCACACCTTGCGCGCTTCTGTTGCTATTCCATATTTTAGTGGTGAGATACAGATCCTTTCTTGCAATTCCGGATTCTTCAATCGCCTCTCCTATTTCTGCCTCGTTTCCGTAGATATCCGCTGTATCGATATGCCTGTAACCAGCTTCTAAAGCAGTCTTTACAGTCTTCTGAACACCTTCCGTTGTTTGCCAGGTTCCAAAACCGATTTCCGGAATTTCAGTTCCGTTATTTAGAATTATATTTTTCATTTTAAAAAATTTGATTTTTCGAAAGCCAAAATTACGCCATCTAAAAGAGATTTTAAAATAATAAAACTGATAGAAGAATCTAAAAATTATAATTCAATTTTTGATGATATTTCATAAATTTGAACTATGGAAAAACAGGAATTCGGATTGCTTGGGAAGAATATTTCTTACTCATTTTCAAAAAAATATTTTGAGGAAAAATTCAAAAAATTATTTCTAAACAATCATTCATACAACTTCTTTGACATCTCTGAAATTGAAAACGTTTCGCCCTTTCTGGAAAACCCAAATCTCATCGGGATGAATGTCACAATCCCTTACAAACAAGCGATTATTCCCTTTCTTGATGAACTCAGTGAAGAAGCTTTGCAAATCGGAGCTGTCAATTGTGTCAGTTTCCAAAACGGTAAAAAAATCGGTTATAATACGGATGCTTTCGGATTCGAAAAAACACTTCTGATTAATAAAAAAGACCATCATAAAAAAGCTTTGATATTAGGTGATGGAGGCGCCGCAAAAGCAGTGAGATATATTTTAGATAAACACAACATAACACATCAAACCGTTTCCAGAAAGTCCGAAATCAATTTTGAAAACCTGACTGAAGATTTGGTAAAAGATTCATTATTGATTATCCAGACAACACCAGTTGGAACTTTCCCGAATGTTGATGATTCTGTTCAATTTCCTTTTGACGCAATTACCGATAAACATTATGTTATCGATTTGATCTACAATCCATCTGAAACTGCTTTTCTAAGGCATTGTGCAGAAAAAGGCGCAACAACGCTTAACGGATTTTATATGCTGGAACAGCAGGCTGAGAAGGCTTGGCAGATTTGGAATAGCTGATTTACAAATAATCTTTAATCACTTTCCAGCTCTCCAATTTCTCCTCAAACTTCACCGTATGAAGCGGACTTGTAGAAGGTAAAACTACAATCGGAATTTTGAAATTCTTACCCAAAATTTTAATGAGATTCTTGTACGACTTTTGTCCGTTGCAGAAGATGATTTTGATATTCGGATGATTCTCGATGAGTTGTAGAATATTATTATCAATTTCATTTTTGATTTCAGTATCCAGACTACCTTTTCGTTCACAACTTTCGATGACATCCCAAAGTGCGATTTTGTTTTCTTTCAATAAATCAATTCTTTGTTGATAATTCAATGAAAATGCTACATCAAAAAGATGAAACAAGATTTTCCAGAATTGATTTTGAGGGTGTGCATAATATTGTTGCATCTGCAAAGACTTAACTCCAGGAACAGAACCAAGAATCAGAATTTGTGAATGTTCATCTACGATTGGTGGAAAAGAATTGATTCGGTTCATTTTGTTTTATCGCAAAATCGAAGATTCGACGTAGTCAAAGTCGCAAAACTTAATTTAAAATTAATTCAGTAAAAGTCGCAAATTAAAACTACGGTTTTAGAATTTAACGAAGTTAAAACCTTTGTGTCTTAAAGCATCATTCTTATTCAATTTTTGTGCCTTTGCGTTTAAAATTCTACTTAAGATTATCTAGAATTTTGAACAAAGCATTGCTGATGCTTCCGCCCTGATAATTATTAAGAATGATAGAAAACACATAGTTCTTACCACTTTTGGAAGTCTGATAACCTGCAAAAGACTTGCTGTCTTTGATCGTTCCGCTTTTCATTTTGATGCCATTCTGAGTGGGGAAACCTTCATAAAAAGCATCAAACCAATTTTGTTTTTTAGCGTAAAGTAAAGCCTGAACTTGGGCTTTTGCAGAAACATAATTCTGTGGCGAAAGTCCGCTTCCATCTGCAAAATTAATCATCATTGGGTTAATGCCTTTGGATTTCCAAAAGTCTTTTAAGAAGTCAACACCGGTTTCAAAACTCGGATTATTTCGTTTTTCTTTCGCCATTGTTTTGATGAGCGTTTCTCCATAAAGATTGATACTTTTTCTCAAAAACCAATAGACAATTTTGTCCAGCGTTGGCGATTTATATTCAAAGATTTGATTTTGAGTTGGTGCTTTTGAAACGGATTTTCCGGCAATCTTCTCATTATAATAAGTAGTTGTTTTCCCCAAAATAGAAATTCCGTTTTCTTCCAGTAGTTTCTTGATTTCGACAGCTAATTGCATTGGAGGATTAGGTGTTGCTCCGGAAACCGTAGTTACCTTTCCAGCAGGTAAGATCCCATTGATCATTGCGGTTTCGGAATGTGGTGCTGTGAAGATTAAACTTTGGTCAGAACTTCCGCCGGTTTTCAGTTCATTGATCCAATTGACATTATCCAAATCATATGAAAAACTTTTGAATTGATTTCCATTAATATTAATATCAAACTGATTTTCTCTCCAGTTTACCCCAAAAGTTCCTGCACCGTAATAGTTCCCCAAATCATTCCAGGGCCAGCCTCCAGGCGTACTTTGGAAATCAAAATAAGAATCATCGATAATCAGATTGCCTGATATTTTCTTGATTCCAGATTTCTTGATAGCTTCTAATAATTGCTGTTTGAAATTCTCCGGCTTGTAATTTTCATAACGCCAGCTTCCCAAAGTAGGATCGCCATTAGAAGTAATGTAAAAATCTCCCTCCAGATTGCCATTTGATATTTTCCCAGAGTATGAAGCTGTAGTTTTGAACTGATAATTCTTTCCCAATGTTTCCAAAGCCGCAGCAGACGTAAAAATCTTTTGCGTGCTGGCTGTAGAAAGTCCTTTGTTCCCATTGTATTCATAAACCAAGTTTCCATTCTCGTCCGAAACATAGAAAGAAAGATTAGCTGACAAAGCATTGGAAGTGGACAGCATTTCTTTCACTGATTTGTCCAGATTATCAGAAACTGATTGTGAAAAGTAAGTTTGCGAAATTAGTAATGGGACAATAAGAAGATTCTTCATTTCTGAATTTTTATCAAAACTAAGAATTTTATATGATGTAAATAACTTTTAAATTCTTGTTAAAAACATTATTTAGTCAACTTCAAAAAGGTTTAATAATTAACTTTGATAAAAATTGAAAAGATGCCGAAGAAGAACCGCAAAAAAGAAGAATTATACAACGTCATCACGCACGGTCTTGGGGTTATACTTTCTGTCGTCGCTTTGATTCTGATGATTTATTATTCCGTGATTAGCGGTAGTGGGATTGCGATTGCTTCTTCTTTGGTCTTCGGCATCAGTTTGATACTACTCTATTCTGCTTCTACCGTTTATCACGCGGTTTATAAACTAAAATGGAAAAAAATCTGTCAGAGAATCGACCATCTCAGTATCTATCTTCTCATCGCAGGAACCTACACACCCATCGCACTTCTAGGACTGAAAGGCGCATGGGGCTGGAGTATGTTTGGTGTGATTTGGGGAATGGCTTTGATTGGTTTTATTTTCAAATTTTCACCATTGAGGAACAACGAGAAAATCTCACTTTCACTTTATGCTCTGATGGGTTGGGCTGCCATTATCGCTATAAAACCAATGATAGAGAATCTTTCCACAGGCGCATTAACATTGATTATTCTTGGTGGATTATGCTACACGTTCGGAATCTATTTTTATGCTAAAGACAGAAAACCATTTTACCATCCTATCTGGCACCTATTTGTTTTAGGTGGTAGTATTATGCATTTTTGTGCGGTTTTCTTTTTTATCCTTCCTTAGAATATTTCAGCGATATAAAATTTGTAAAATTTGAAGCGTTAATTTATCAATAATTAATTACAGATTTTAGAAAATTTAACAAAACCACTCCATTTGTTAAATTCATAAAACTATACAATACAGCAATTTAAATCCAATTCCAAATCTCAGTCAATAAAACAAAGTCATTAGATTGCGGTTATGAAATCCTTATCGTAAATTTGGGGAAATTAAAAATTAAATTTATGTCTAAAGCCATTTCTCAAGTGCCTTTTGCACAAAACGAACCTGTAAATTCTTATGCTCCAGGTTCTGACGAGGTAAAAAGCCTTATTTCTACTTATAAAAAAATGTGGAAAGAAAAAACCGAAATCCCAATGGTAATCGGTGGAAAAGATATTAAAACAGATAAAAAAGTACAACTTAGTTCGCCTCAGGACCACAAACATGATTTTGGTTTCTATTATGAAGGCGATATGTCTCATGTTGATCAAGCTATCGAAGCGGCTCTTGCTGCAAAGTCTAAGTGGAATGCATTGGGTTGGGAACACAGAGCAGCAATTTTCCTAAAAGCAGCTGATCTTTTGGCTGGACCTTACAGAGATGTTATCAATGCTGCAACAATGATTGGGCAATCTAAAAATGTGCATCAGGCAGAGATTGATTCAGCTTGTGAGTTCATCGATTTCTTACGTTTCAATGTAGAATTTATGACTGAACTATACGCTGAGCAGCCGGTTTCTGATGCAGGAATCTGGAATCGTGTAGAATACAGACCGCTTGAAGGTTTTTGTTTTGCGGTGACGCCTTTCAACTTTACAGCCATCTCCGGAAACTTGCCTGCTTGTATGGCAATGATGGGAAATGTTGTGGTTTGGAAACCTTCTGATAAGCAGGTTTATTCAGCAAAAGTTATTATGGATGTTCTGAAAGAAGCCGGACTTCCGGATGGTGTTATCAATATGATTTTCACTGATGGGAAAGAAACAGCTGAGAAAGTTTTAGCTCACCCAGACTTTGCAGGTCTACATTTCACAGGTTCTACCAAGGTTTTCCAAGGAATGTGGAAAATGATTGGTGATAATATCCATAACTACAGATCTTACCCAAGAATCGTTGGAGAAACTGGCGGAAAAGACTTCGTGATGGTTCATCCTTCTGCGAATGTTGAAGCTGTTGCAACAGGTTTGGTAAGAGGTGCTTTTGAATATCAAGGACAAAAATGTTCTGCTGCATCCAGAGCTTACATTCCGAAATCGCTTTGGAATGAAGTAAAAGCGGTGATGGAAGCTCAAATCAAAACGATTAAAATAGGTTCTCCTGAAGACCCTTCAAACTTCGTAAACGCAGTTATTGATAAAAATTCTTTCGAGAAATGTAAAGGTTACATCGAAAGAGCTGAAGCTTCAAACGACGCAAACGTGATCATCGGTGGAAAATATGACGATAAAAAAGGATGGTTCGTGCATCCAACTGTTATCGAAACCATCAATCCTTATTACGAAAGTATTGTTGAGGAAATCTTCGGTCCAATCCTGACGGTTTATGTTTATGAAGACGAAAACTGGGAAGACACTTTGAAACTGGTTGACACATCGACGCAATATTCTTTGACTGGATCTATTTTCGCACAAGACAGATATGCGATTGACGAGGCTTACAAAGCTTTGGAAAATGCTTCAGGAAACTTCTATATCAATGACAAACCAACCGGAGCAGTTGTAGGACAACAGCCTTTCGGAGGCTCCAGAGCGTCCGGAACCAATGATAAAGCAGGTTCTAAAATGAATTTGACTCGTTGGGTGTCTGTAAGAAGTATTAAGGAAACTTTTGTCTCTCCAAAAGATTACAAATATCCATATTTAGGTTAATTCCTAGATTTTAATGTCAATATGTCATTCCGAAAGAAGAAAATCAACATTGGTAAGATTCTTTCAGAATGACATTTTGTATTTTAATAACCCAAATCTCAGACAATGAAAAAAGCGCTTATTATAGTTGATGTTCAAAATGATTTCTGTGAAGGTGGCGCTCTTGCCGTTCCGGGAGCTAACACCATCATTCCCTATATCAATCTTCTGATGGAAGAAAACGAATATGACCAAATCGTTTTGACACAAGACTGGCATCCCGCAGACCATAAAAGTTTCGCTTCCAACAATGGAAAAAATGTTGGAGAAACCATTTCTCTAAATGGCGTTCCTCAATTTATGTGGCCGGATCATTGTGTTCAGGGAACTTTTGGAGCTGAGTTTCATAAAGATTTGAATCGTGATAAAGTCACACACATCATTCAGAAAGGAAAAAATGTCGAGATTGACAGCTACAGTGGTTTTCAGGATAACAATCATTTTATGAAAACAGGATTGGAGGATTTCCTGAAATATCACGATATTCAGTTGGTTGAGATTGTTGGATTGGCTTTGGATTATTGTGTGAAATTCACTGCGATTGATGCTTTTAATGCTGGATTTGTCACTTGCTTACATTTCAACGGAACAAAAGCTGTGAATGTAAAACCGGACAGCGCCAGAAACACGATTTATGATTTAGCTGAGAAAGGAATTACTATTTTAGCGTAAATAAAACTTTACTTTAAAGTCTTCGACTCCGCTCAGACTGACATTGTTAATTAGACTTTGTCACACTGAGCGGAGTCGAAGTGTTTATATATTCTACTTTTACTGATTCCTAAACTTCCGCTTCATCTTAGTTTTATGTCTCGAATAATGTGTTTGTTCTGTACTTTTATCAGTTGAAATCACGCTAATATTTCCATCCACTTCCAGAATTGCTAATTTCACATCAGAAACATTTTCGATGCCGTGTTCGTGAACGGCTTCTTCCAGTTCGTCCTCGGAAATTGAAACTTTCTTTAAAACTTCCGGATAAACTATTCCATCTTTTACTAAAATATAAGGATGATCTTCTATCAACTCTTTTATTTTCTGATTCTTGAAGATAAATTTCTTCACAACAAAATTCGCAACAAACAGAACCAAAGCGGCGACAATTCCGCCTTCCAAACTGCTGTTGGAACCAACCATTGCATTCTGAACGGCATTACTTATCAACAGCAAAAGAATCACATCTCCCGCATTAAGCTGTGACAACTGATTTTTCCCAAAAACGCGCACAGCAATCACCATGAAAAAGTAAACCGCCAGCGACCGAATAACGATGTCAAGAATTGGATTCAAAGTTTGAAAAAATTTATATAAATAAAGATAGATAGTTTTCGGGATATTGCTTAAGTAAATTTTGCATATTTTTTGTATTGCAAAAGCTTTGTGAAAACAAACTATTTTTAAACTATATTTGAAATAAAAACTAAACGATGAAAAAACAACTTTTACTGTTCGCTGTTTCGTTATGCCTTTTATCTTGTCAAAAAGCGGTTAAAAAAGTCGCAACGGTTGATAGACAAGAAATCACTGTTGATACAATTTCTACTGACAAGAAAAACCTTTCCGATTTCCATATCTACGATTTGTATTCTATGGAAAATGCTGGCAAATATGATATATTCATTTCTTTGTCTGATATTTATAATGATTCTTTAGCTGTTCCAAATGACATTATAGAGAATCAGAAATCTAAGACTTTTGCGGAACTTAAACATTTTGAATTGACCGGAATTTATCGGGAAAAATTACTAAAAGGAACTTCCCTATCTGAAGCTGATACGTTATTTCTTTACAATTACAAAGATGCTAAACTACAGAAATTTCCGATTAAGGATTTGAGATCGGTTGCCAATCTTGATCTATATACCAGCGAAGGCGAAGAAATCTCTCATTACAATTATATGATTGGCTTTGAACTGAATCAGCCAGAAACTTCTCAGGAAACAGTTTATGACAAAACGGAATATACTTTGGCTTATTTCGGAAAAGAAAATCCGTTCTCTGGTGAAAAACTAACATTGGTTCCGTGGAAAAAAGCTTCAATCAATCAATTTCCTTTATCTCTGAAAGACAAAAAAAATCTGGGCGATACCTATCACGCAAGATATCGAGATATGGACTACTATCTTCAGGACTTTAAAGATCAATATGGCGTTGCTGAAAGACAATTAGCAGTAGTGAAAAACAAAAAAGTCTTTTTTATAAAAAACATTACAAAAGGCGAAGGTGCCGAATTCAAATCTCTTAATTTCATAGAAAACAATGATTATGATGATTTTCAATGGACCGGAAATCTTTTCAAAAACAAACCGCCTGTGGTTTTTGGTTTTGTTTCGGAATCGTTTGGTTGCCCTTTCATTACTTTTTTAGACACTTCTTATCAAGGTATTTATCTGAATTGCGACAATAGACATTAGTGAATAAAATTGTTCTCTACAATTAGGCTGGAGTATTTGGACTTGCAAACACATAGATTATGAAAAACATCCCAATTGCTAATATTTTAGGTGTCATTATTTCGATAGGCGTATTATTGTCGGTTCCGCAGATTGTAAACTGGGTTTTTCAAAACCATTTTGAAAATAATATTTTGCCATATAGTCCAAGAGCAGAGTTTGAAATGTACTTCGATGAGTCCAGAATCTCGTTTGACAAAAATTTTATGTTTGGAATTTGGATATTAATTCTAGTGATGTTTGTTTATCTCATTTTTTTAGACTTTCGATTGAAAAGCGTTAATGAAAGTAGATTGCCAAACAGAAAACTGCAACTAAGTATTTTCATGAAGAGGATTATTGCCTATATCATTATTTTCCTTGCACTCCCTATGAATTTATTGGTTTTTGATAAAGGTTCTTCCAGCGAAATGCTTTCTTTGTCTGACAAGATGATTTTGTCATCATTTATTTTGATGATGTTTAATTCCGTTTCACTTTTACCCTATTTATCACAGCGAAATATTGCTACATTTTTTAAATTAAAGGATGTTTTGATTTTCAATGTAGGAATGATTATCTGTATGACTTTATTGTTTTATTTAGGCGTTAGTCAATATGTTGCACCTGCAATTTCTGGAATTTTATCGGGGTTTGCATTCGTCAAAAAAATGACAGAGACCTGGAATCACATTGAAAATTATTTTGATATCAAGGGAAAACGTTTTCACGAAATGATGTAATTAATTGGATTAAATTCTAATATTAAACTATGCCACTATCAAAATTCAACATAAAATTAATTCAGATTTTTTTGATACTTTCTATTCTGTTCTTTTGTGGGTTTGGCTTTGTGCTGATAACTAAAGAAGTAATTCCGGCATTTCAAAATGATGAAACAGAAAATCTTGAAGGAAAAGGACTTTCGTACACCATTTCAGAAATCAGAATCTATAAAAACGAACATTTTGTAAAAAATGATCTGGATGTATCTCACCAATATTGGTTTTCTCTTGCTGCCAATGACGACAAAATTTCTTACGCAACTTCCCAAGCTTCGGATAGTATTTTGAAAGCTCCGTTTGTCTCAAAATTTGGAAGTGATGAAACCCCAAAAATTCCTCAGGAAAAAATGGATGCTCAGTTTTATCTGGTTTATTCACAAAATGATGAACGAGAATTATCGCGATTTCCCACATTTCGTTTTACAGATTATCTTCCGAAAGAAACAAAAAACAATTCTTTTGGTAAACAAGTCGAAGTAAAGCAGACTTCTACCGATGGTAAAATGATGGTTTACTTAATATTAAATGTTGAATACAACTAATGGACAAGCTTACTCAAAAACTATTGAAAGGTTTTCTGATTTCCGGAATTGCACTTTTTGCACTTATTGGATTTACATTTATTGCCGTTCAAATATGGCCGGTAATCTGGGATGAATGGAATGAATATAAAAAGGGAGACAATCTAAAATCTGTAAAAATCAAAAATATCCAAATACTGAAAAACGATTATTACAGTCAAGTTATCGTTGATTCTCTAGTAGAAAAGTCATTAAATTTATGGAGTGAGAAAAGAGCTAAAAACGATATGATTTCGCCCAACGGAGCCGGAGATTATTATTTGGAAAATGCTGATGACGACTACAAACTACAATTCATCAACCAAAAAGACAGTCTAATTTATGCTGAATTCGAGCAGAGTTTTAATCCTTATACGAACAAACCTCTTTCATCAACTGGATATTATTATTCTACCGGAAATCCTTTTCCGAAAGACATTATCAACGATAAGTTGCAAGTGGTTCTGAAGAAAAAAGACAGTGTATTTGCAAATTTTAAACCTTTCATTTTAAAAGAAAGCTTAAATCTTGAAGAAGGCTTTGCTGGTCGAAAAAATAAAGAAATCAAAATCTACTCACAAAATAAAAAATTGGTTCTAATTGTTGAATTTGAATTAAGTAGTCAATGAAAAAAAGCATATTTACATTAATAATTGTAATCTTTTTTATGAGCTGCTCTGTCAACCGAAAAAACTATCCTATTCCTCTGCAAGGGCAAAAATGGACTTGGACAAAAAAAATTTCAGCTCAGGGAATGGGCTACGGAAATGAATTTACATTTACAACTGATACAGATTTTATCGAAAAATCTTGGTATTCGGGCGGAGTTTATTGGATACATACTTATTCCGGTATTTATTATTACGATGAAAAATCTAAAACTGTTTTTCTTAAGTACGATAAAAATCAACAATTGAAACTTAGCAAATCATCACCTAAAAAAGCCATTCAACTCATTGATATAAATGACAGATTAATGCCAAAATTTTATGATAACTGGAAATTAGAAAATAAACAGTTAAAACCTTTAAATCCCAAAGAAATACCAAGTGACAGTTTGATAATTACAGATTTGAAGAAAACTTTTAATTTTAAAATAGAAGATGAAGAAATGGGAAATTAATTTTCCGAAAGTTTTAAAAACACAAACCAATGAAAAAAATAATATTTTTCGCCTGCATGCTGTTTTCTTCGCTACAATTAATGGCACAAAAAACTCAGGAAGATCTTCTCATTGAAGCCATTTTAGAATTGAATTCCTTAGAAAACAGCGAAGATGAAATTGCTCTGAATCTCGCAGTTCAAAAATTTGACACGCAATTAATCTATATCCTTGAAAATGAAAACATTAATTCATTTAAAAAATTTGAAAACAGTTTAGACAGTTTATACACCGATTTTTCTTTTAAACGATCAGGAGATTACGAGCTTTTCTCTCTAAGGAAAGGATTAGATCGCTGGAATTATATTCTTAAAAATAAAAAAGTAATCCTGAAAGATTTTAAAACCTTCGATTATTTCTATGATATTCACTCTTTAAATAACAAGGAATTTTTATTGATAAAAAGAATGGACGAAATGTCTTTTACATGCTATAATGCTTTTGTGATGAAGGTTGAAAATAATTCTATCATCCGGCAAGATGCTTTTAAAGACAAGATGGATTTTTTGGAAGTGTGTAGCTGGACAAGTGTTGATACAACTTATTATAAAAAGGATCCAATAACAGGTACCAAAGCTTTAAAAGGTAGTTTAGCCCATTACAAACCATTAGAAATTCAGTTCGATGAGAAAAGAAAAATAATTTCGTACCGTTTTTTAAATCAAATCAATGGAAAAACAATCACCAGAAAAGCAAAATACAGAAATGGAACTTTCAAAATAAAAAGTTATAATGCAAGAACTTTTGAGGAATAATAGTTTCTAAATTAATTAAAAAACAAACAAATGAAAATAAATGAAAAAAATTATCCTCATCTTAATACCAATAAGTATTGTTTCGATGCTACTTTTCTTTGTATTAATTAGTAGCAAAGGTTACGAAATAACTAAAAAAGACCAACACCCGGAGATTCCTTATTTTCCAAAAATTTCCGATTCGGTTAATTTCAGCAATCGGGTTTTAGATTCTATGTACATTCTCAATTATTCTACGAACGGAAAAACAATATTCTTAAATTATACAAAGACCGATTGGAATGATGAGGTAAAATTTATTGCAATCTTAAATCAATCCTTTAAGAATATCTTTTTTCGCGAAATAAAAAACAAAGACCATTTTGTAATCGATTCTACATCTCAATCGCTTTACCTCATAAACCGGGATTCTACAGATATAATTTCAAATATAGAAATCATAGATTTAGAAAAAGGCAAGCTTAAAAATGTAAAAAAAATAGATGAGAAAACCTACCTTAGTGATAAGTCTGAGCTAATGCTATTTAAACATTCGACCAATGCCAGTAATGATACAGACTTGTTGTTTTTTAAAAATCTTAGAGACGATTTTTTTTTCTTGGAAGGAGAACAAGCTAATAAGATTGCTAAAACATTGATATTGACCGAAAATTACAATTTTGATTCTGGAGTTACAATCAAAATCGGTGGTGACTCGGGTATTAAACATCAAAACATTAATTTGCTTGGGCACATTGTAACTAGCAACAAATTATCATCTTTTTCAGGATTCGGAACACCATCTTCCAGCTATACAGAAGAAAATGAAAGAGAAAAAAGATACCAACAAAATGAAGGCTACTCATCCGACAAGGCTGGTTTGACAAGTCCAGAATATATTATTTTAAAATGAGATTGAAATCTGCCGAAGTCAAATTCAAAACAGATTCCTTCTTTTATTCTGATGTTTATTTTGAGCAACTCAACACACCAAAATCTGATAGAGACAGCCTGTTTTACATCTCAAAAAATAGAGTTTAAAAATTTTTAAACTCTATTGATATTATATTTTAAACTATATTATTAACCGAAAAGACTATCCAACATCTGTCAAAGCTTTAAAAAGCAAAGAAATAGCAGGTAATAATTGAATAATTACCGATTTTAAAAATTCTTTTAATTTTAAAATATGGAATGAAGCAGCAGGAAATTAATTTTCTGAATGTTTTAAAAACACAATCGATGAACAAAAGATACCTCTTAAATCCTGATTTTTTTGTGTAGATTTTTCTGCATAAGTATTAAAAACTAATTAAACAAAATGAAAAAGCTTTTTTTATTAACAGTATCGATTTTCCTCTTCTCCTGCAAACCTACGAATAAGGATATTGTGAAAGTAGAGTTTAAGAGTATTTGCGGAGCTAAAGGCTGTAAAAGCCATAGTTCTGTTTTTACAAAAGATAGCATTATAGAATCCGTTTTTGATTGGAGTCCAAAGCCTTTCGAAGAAACAAAGAGAACAAACACACCTGAAAACTGGAAAAAAATGTTGGCTAATGTAGATATTGAAGCTTTTGAAAAAATAAAATCTGATTCCGGTAGATATCAATCTGACGGAACGGACGAAATCATCATTCTTTATTTTTCTAACCAAAAAAGACTCATAGTTTCCAACGGAGATCAGGATAGTTTGTATTATCCAAGAATCGAAAAGTTGTATCAATTTTATAGAAATCAATAATAGACAACGATTTTAAATCTCTAATAATCAATTTCAAACCTAAAATTCAAATAATGAAAAAAATAAATTCCCTCCTTTTGCTGATTTTCTGTTTCACGATGGCTCTTGGACAAAAGAAAAAACAGAAACCACTTCCGCCTCCAAAAGTGGAAGCAATAAAGCCAAGTGTAGTTGAAGAAACGAATAAAGTAAGCGATATACAATATGTTTCACCTCCAGCTCTACCAAATGACCATATCAACATCCAAAAGCCAAATGTTATAGAAAATCTAAACTTAGATTCTAATGCAAAAAAATGTGCTTGCGACAATGTTCTAATTATTTTAGGAGCTGATAAATTTGGAGAAGGATTTACTGCAAAAGATTTTGGTTTGAGGGGAAATGTGAAAAACATAAAAAATGTAGAAAAAAGAGACACTTTGGTAGGTTATAGCGAAACACTTTCCAAAGGAAATACTGTAGAAATGACATTTTCTAAACAAGGTTTTTTAGAAACATATGCGAGAGAGATGATAGATAAATTGAGTCAATCTCAAGGATTTAAAAGTTTTAGCCAAGCATTTTACAACGATAAAAATCAAATTATCAGCACTGAAATATATCTAGGTGATACAAAAAATCTAATGGCTAAAAACCTGTTTCTGTATAATGAAATGGGATTTTATCAAATGCAGAGAACCGATAAAGATAACAAACCTAGTCAAACCAGAATCACGTTCGAATGTTTCAAAACCGATAAGACATTTTCTGTGATAAAAAAAGACGTTGATAAGGCAAGAAACCACGAAACTAACGAGATGTATGTTTTTAACAATCAAAATCAATTGGTTAAAAAACAAGAAATCTTCAATAACGGCGGAAATACTACAAAAAATAAAACTTCGGCTTATGTTTACAATAATTTGGGGCAACTGACTGAAGAAAATTTTCTAAACAAAGACGGAACGATTAGAAACTACCTTCATCATCAATACAATCCGCAAGGCGATGTATTAAAATCGATTTATAAAGATGGAGACTATATCCTTTATGATTACAAATATGACAATCAAAATAACTGGATTTGGAAACGAAAAACTTCTTACGAAAAAAGCCGTTACGGTAATGAAATGGAAATTGATGAACGCCTGACTTGGGACAGAACCATCTTGTATTATTGATTTTAAATTAAAACTAAAAACTATGAATAAACCAACTTTTTTTCTAATACTATTTTTATTGGTTTTCAGTTTGCAATCCTGCAAGAAGAAAGAGAATGAAACAACTAATGAAAATTCTATCCAAAAAGAATCTGAGCCAAAGAAAGATTCAACAACATTCAAAAGTGTGTTGAGACCCAACGAAAAACTTGAACTGGGGAAAATTTATACCGATACTGTTAAGTTTGTTAAGTTTGATGATAATGGCGATGATTGGTATTTTGTTGTAAAGAAAAACAAAGACACTATCAGCTTAATTTACAATACAGATGACCCGAAAATTATCCGTGGAACAGATTTAGAGATCCAATGGAAAATGGATAGTCTGCGACCTGCCGGAGATCCAGAATATTTGGATTTTACTGAGTATCTGATTTCTTGGAAAAAAATCAAAAATAAAAGTTCAGAAAGAGATTTTTCAAAACTTAAAAATCATGGTTTTGTATTAAGTTGCGGAACTGGTTGTGCAATGACTTATAATGTGAAAGAAATTAGATCAATCAACGAAGTTTCAATTAAAGTGACATTTGAGGTAGATATGTATGTTGATGGAGAGCTGACTGAAACATTTGATGAAACTTATTTGTTTAATTATGGCAATAAAAACACTATAAAAAATATGAAAACTAATGAAAATATCGAAAAAATTTTTACAGAAAGTGCACAGCGATCTTTTAAAGAATTTGGCACCAAATTGATGGAATAACAAATCATAAAGACATAACCTAAAAATGAAAAGTAAATTCTTCCAAATTTTCTTAATAACGCTTTTTGCATTTCAATCTTGTAAAAAGGAAACGAAGCAAGAAAACCTCTCCAAAACCGAAGTTCAAAAACCAAAAGATAGTGTAGAATTAGTTTCAGTTGAAAATCCTGAAAAAAAACTTCAGTATTCTATTGAGGTTGAAAAAATTGATTCATTAGAATATCATCATTTTGCAGTAAAGAAAAACATCAATAAGAAAAAGCTCACTAAAATCACAGACTTTAATCAAGCAAAGAAACTATTGAAAGGTATTGTAGAGTTTAATGACAATTCTGAAGATGGTGACCAATCTGCTGTCGAAAAAATACATTTCAGAAACGGAAAAGAATATGGCAATACCAATGAATATGATTACTACTTTTTCGTTGCCTATTATCCTGAAGAAGACATTTTACTCTGTGAAGGCGGACACACAACGGACATCAGTTTTAATTTAAAAAACGGAAAAGAAACAGAAGAAACCGGAAATCCTGATTATATTAATTTCTCACCATCTGGAAAATTTAGATTGAATGGACATTTTGGAGGACAAGAATGTTCTTCGTATTTCATTCAAAAGAAAATTGAAGATTATGTGAAGATTGTTCAGTTGGATGAAGAATTTGAAAAGTTGACCAAAGTTTGGCTTTGCATTGTTGGAGAATCGTTTTGGGTAGATGACAACACTTTGTTCCTCACAGAAGCAAGTAATTTTGGAAAAGCCAAGAAATTTTTCAAAGTAAAAATCATTGAAAAATAAACACAAAATGAT
The DNA here is from genome assembly GCF_023278365.1 of Epilithonimonas zeae. Lineage (NCBI taxonomy): Bacteria > Pseudomonadati > Bacteroidota > Flavobacteriia > Flavobacteriales > Weeksellaceae > Epilithonimonas > Epilithonimonas zeae. The sequence continues at coordinate 1,009,292 of NZ_CP075338.1, forward strand.
AATTTTAAAAACTAAAACCCTTCTACTTTTAACAATTTTTCTGGGCATTAATTCTATATTCTCTCAAGAAAAAAAGAGCAATTACGACTTAGTCGTCTATAAAATCTATGGCGACCTAAACAAAGATAATCTTCCGGATATGGTGATTGTGAAAGAAGATACGAGCGATAAGCGACGACCTAATTTGTTAGAAATATTTTTTCAGACCAAAAACGGAGCTTATCAAAAAGTGCTTTCATCTACAAAAGCCGTGATGGAAAGGTTTCCGTATGGCGACAGCAGAACAGAAACGTTTCTGGAAGAATTGAAAATCAAAAATGGAGTTCTGATTTTCAGAAATCAATTAATCAAAGGAAGTCTTACGCATAAATTCCGTTATCAAAATGGCAAATTTGAGTTGATTGGTTTTATTTCTTATACTGCTGGCGCCGGGTATTTGAATCATATAGATTACAATCTTTCAACTGGCGAAAAAATTGAAAAACACACCGATTACGAAACGGATAAAGTCCTGAAATTAATTAAGACAAAAGACAAATTATCGGTTCTTCCTAAGCTGAAAGATTTTTCACCTTTCGAATTCACCTATTAAAATTAGACAATGAAAAAAATATTTTTTCTCCTGCTTCTTTTTCCGCTCCTGATGTTTGGCAATATGGCAAAACCTTGGATGGAAGGTTCACAGCACTCGATATTGTTTGGTGGTGATGCTTCTGTCAAAAAAGAATCTATTGTTATCCGTATCGTAAAAGATTCTCTTAACCATCATTATGCAAATTACTCTATCAGATACCAAATCTATTCTCCACAGAAACAAACACTTCCGTTGTTATTTGTAGCGATTGATTTATCTGAAAAACAAGACATAAAAGTCAATAATCGGGTAGCAACAATTCAGCCTTTGGATTTCGAAAAAAAGGCTTATCCATTTATTAAGAAAAATGCCAATGAAACGTCTATCACTTTTGACGGAAAGCAGGAATTTTACATTAACGAAAATGATTTGATTTATTTTTCTGCTGATTTGGAAAAGGGCGATAATATTATCGAAGTCCAATATGACGGAAAAATGGAATATAATACAATGGGGTTTGTTACCAATTATAAATTAGAATATTCGCTCTCGCCATCCAAGTATTGGAAGTCATTTGGACCGATTGATGTGACGTTGATATTAAATAATCAAACGGAATTTAAAGAATCAAATCTGGGCAATGAAAAAGAATCGGGTAATATTCTGAAATGGACAATCTCACCACAAAACCGCGAGAATATTGAAATAACAGTATCCGAAAAAATCTCTTTCATCTCAAAAGTTCTGGTAGCTATTGATCCTTTCGGAATTTCAGCAATCGCTCTTGTAGTAATGTTTCTCGTTCATATAAAATTAATGAAAAAAAATCCTAAAATACTCGTGCTGATTCTTGGGATTATTTTGGTTCCTATTCTATTTTATGCGATTTTTTTATTATCGTACAGCCTTATCGATTTTAGTTTAGAAAAATCAAGCACCAAGCATGGTTACGTCTTTTTATATGTTGTGACCTATCCGGTTTTGCTGTTATTCTACGGAATCATAATGTGGCTGATTCACAAACGTATAAAAACAAAGCAATTGACAGAAAATACTGAAAAATAAACACTAATGAAAAAGCTAATTACACTTTTATCTGCTTTGATAATCATCATCGGCTGTAATAAAAAAGAGGAAATCCCGGAAGAAAAAACCACTGTTCCGCAAACTAAAGAATCTGAAAACGAATATGATGAACCTGCTGAAGACCCAGCGTACGTTTTTCCGAAAACCGGAAAGAAAGCAGAAGATTTCATTACCGAACCGGATATTTTCGAAATTCAATATCAAGCAGAAGGCGATTTGAATGGCGATAAATTAGACGATATCGTTATCGTTAGAAAAGACAAGAAAAATAAAACGGCTCCTCGCTCTATGCTGGTTCTTTTCCAAAATCCAGACAAAACCTATCGTTTGGATAAAGTCTCGCATCTTGCAATGCCGGCAGAATATAACGACAGTGATTTCAAATTTTATGAGACAGAAGATGTTTCTATTGACAAAGGTGTTTTAACAATTCAGCTTTACGGGATTGGTCCGAGTGGTAATCTTTTCAATGATTTCAAATATTTCGGAAATGATTTGCTGTTAACCCATATCGAAACTTACAATATGGGCGCCGGAAGTCACCAATCTCTTGATTATGATGTGATGAAAGGAGAACTTTTTCAAGAACTTATCAATACAATGGAAGAAGAAATGCCTTCTACAGAAAAAACTTTTCAACTTAAACCACAGAAAATCAAATTTGAAAATGCTTCGCCAGATGCAGTAATTGCGGATGCTTATAAAGTAATTGATGCGGAAACATAAGAGTTGACTAACAATAAAACGCGAATGTTGATTATCTTTGATTCAAATATTAAAATAATTATGATAAAGAAATTATTATTGACATTAAGTTTAATAACAGTAACAATTGTATTTGCACAGAAAAACAATGACCAACAATCCGTTGCTGAAGCGTCAGAAAAACTAAGATTAGCAATGATTAGCGGAGACAAAGCTATTTTAGAATCCTTGATTCTTCCGGAACTGACTTACGGACATTCGGGCGGACATATTGATGATGCGAAGGAATTTGTAGAAAAATTAGTCAGCAAAAGGTCAAATTTTTTATCTATTGAAAATACCAATCAATCTATTCAAATTGTAGATAAAACAGCAATTGTTCGCAATCATTTGTATGCACAAACTCACGATTTAGGAAAAGAACAAGGAGAAGTGAGTCTGGATATTTTGTATGTCTGGCAGAAAACTAAAAATGGCTGGAAATTGTTGGCTAGACAGGCTGTGAAAGCGGAGAAGAAAAAGTAATTAGCAAATGATAAAAAGGATAACTTTATTAGTTTTAAATTCAATAATTTTATTTTGTATCACTTCATTTCTAAGTGTATTATTCTCATTGCTATCAAGAAACGAAGGTGAGAATCCAACTACTAATATAGGTTTTCCTTTTAATTTTTATCATCAATTTTGGTTGAAAAACAATGATTTACATTGGGGGTAGAGCTTTAAAAATTTAATTTTCAATTAGGTTATTTTATTAATTATAATTTTTGGGATTTACCTAATTAAAAATCGAAAGTAGAATTAAATATTCTGAATAAGTTATCAGAAAAAATCCGCCTCACAGCGGATTTTCTAATTTCTATTTTCTTCTCTTCAATTCTTTCTGTATCAATCCTAATTCTCGTCCCGTTTGTCCGGCAACAGAAGTATTTTCCTGCGCACGTCTCGTAAGATAAGGAACCACGTCTTTTACTGGTCCATAAGGGAGGTATTTAGCAACGTTGTAATGTTGGTTTGCTAAATAATAAGTAATGTTATCACTCATCCCGTAAAGCTGTCCAAAATAGATATGCGGATTATCGTGTTCTAATCCTTTGGTTTTCATTTTGTCCATTACCAATTCGGATGACTTTTCATTGTGTGTTCCGAAAAATGCAGAAACCTTGTCCAGATGTCCCATTACAAAATCGATTCCGGCATTGTAATTATCATCCGTTGCTTGTTTAGTTGGCTGGATTGGATCCGGATAATTTTGCTCTTCGGCTCTCTTTCTTTCCTTTTCCATATAAGCACCGCGAACAATCTTATAACCAATGAAATAACCTTTTTCTCTGGCTCTTTCCAGATGAGCATTCATATATTCCAGACGACCGGTTCTGTACATTTGGATGGTGTTCCAGACAATGGCTTTTTCCTTGTTGTATTTTTCCATCATTTCCTCACAAAGCTGGTCAGCCGCATCTTGCATCCAGGTTTCTTCCGCATCAACCATTACTTTTTTATCACTTTCATAACAAAGTTGACAAACTTCATCAAAACGCTGAACTACTCTATTCCATTCTTCTTTTTGGCTGGTTGTCAATTCTTTTCCTTTTCCAACTTCTTCGTAGATATCAATTCTCCCAAAAGCCGTTGGCTTGAAAACAATAAACGGAATCGCAGGATTTCCTACAGAAAATCTCACAATATCCTTAATTTCCTTACATACAGCATCAAAAACTTCTTCTTCTTCTTTTCCTTCAATCGAGTAATCGAAAATACTTCCAACGCCGCGTTTGAACATCTGTTTTACCACTTTCATACTTTCTTCTCGGGTTTCGCCCCCGCAAAACTGTTCAAACAAAGTCTGCTTCACAATCCCGTCCACAAAGGGAAAATTGTTTCTAACGGTAAAATTGAGAAGAGAAACGCCAATATTGGTCAATGCAGGTTGTTCAATCGCCTTGAACATCCAATAGGCTTTTTTGAGCTGAGCATCCGTTTTATCGGCAAATGCAAGCTTTGTATCATTGAAAATACTCATATCCAGAATTTGTCCCAAAAGTAAATATTATTTCGATTTTTGAATGACTTTTGAAGCTAAATTTTGTCATTCTTTACTATTTTTAAATCAAGACTCATATCTATAAAATCCTAAAAATTAAACATTAGCATCAACATTACTTCATAATTAATAAAAATATCACCAATCCATGATAAATAATTAGCGATTGTGACCTTATATTTGTAAATTATATCTTTACTGTAATGATATTAAGGCGTATGTTTTTGAAACGAAAGATTTTCTGCACCAACCAATTGATTGTTCTTTTGATGTTGTTTTGTGCCAATCTCACTTTTTCTCAGAAACAGTCTGATGACAACGATATCTATAAAAACGCAGCAGAAAATCTGTATGCTCACCCGGAAAAAACCATAACTGTTTCCGAATATCTCTCTATCAACGCAGCTTCCGATGAAGAACGTTCTAAAGCTTTGAATCTAAAAGCTGAAGCGCAAATCTTACAGGGGAATTACATTGTGGCCTTAAACGCCCTTCTGGAATCACTACATTTAAATTCCGAAAATGATGATTCATCAGCAGTTTTGAGGACAAATCTTATCTTGAGCGAACTTTATAGGAAATTAGGAATCATTCCAAAAGCTGAAGAAAAACTAAATCTGATTGAAGAAAAAATTCAAAATAATCCAACTGAAAATCCTGATAAAACAAGTTTTTATATTGATTTTATTACCGCAAAATCTGCACTGCTTTGTGAACAAAAAAAATATGATGAAGCGATAAAAGTCATTGACGAGAGACTTCTTGAAAGATATTCTCACCAATTTCCCTATCAGATTTCAAAAGCTTACAATCAATTGGCAAAAACCTATGGAATCACAAAACAATGGGATGAGTCTGCTAAATATGCCGGGAAATCATTACAATTTTCTTTAGAATCTGGTCTAGGGGAAAATTATCTGGCTTATGCAGAGTTGGAACGCGCAAAAGCTAATTTTGGTAAGAAACATAGACAACAATATCTCAGCGAAGTTCCTCAACTTCTCGTATTATCGGAAAAAGTTAATGATGTGGTTTTGAAAAAGAATATCCATCAATTTTTGGCTGATTTTTATTTGTCAGAAGGTGATAACTCCAAATATCAATTCCATAATTTAAAATATCTGGAACTGAATGATTCTATAACTTCGGCTCAGCAAAAAGCCAGTGATTTGATACTTTCGCTCACTGAAAATGACTTGAAAACCAAAGATAATCAGAGATATAAGACCAATTATATTTTAATTTGGATAATTGGCTTTGCTATAGTCATACTTGGCGTGGTATTTTGGTTGAGAATAAAGGCAAAACAGAATTATAACAATTATAAAGATTACATCAGCAAACTGAAAAAAACTCAGGCTGAAAAAGAAAAAACTATTCCTGACACCGAATCTGTTGAAGAGACTTCCAAAACTCCACAATTCATTCCTCAAAAAACCGAGCAAGTTATATTGGAAAAACTCATTGCCTTCGAAAATGGAAATGACTTCACCAAAAAAAGTCTAACATTACAATCTATGGCAAAAGAGCTTGATACCAACACAAGATATCTATCTGAGATCGTGAATAAACACAAACAAAAAAACTTCAACTCTTATATTAATGAACTGAGAGTCAATTACATCATAAACAAACTGAGAAACGAACCAGCTTTTCTGAATTATAAAATCAGTTATCTTGCAGAGGAAAGCGGATTTACTTCCCATACTTCGTTTTCAACTGTTTTTAAAACTGTTACAGGAATTCCGCCTAAAGAATTTATCAACTTTATCAAGAAAGAACTTTCCTCAACCCATTGATTATGAAAAGTTTTATTCAAAATATAAAAAATATAGCTATCGTTCTAAGTCTTCTTTTTGTAGTTGATTTACAGACTTTATCAGCGCAGAAGAACGCTGATCCTCATTTAGATTCGCTTTTCCTGATGATGAATTCTAATCCTGACAAGGTGATAAAGTTGGGAACCGAACTCTATAAAAAATACAAGGGAAATCCCAAAATGGAAATTTCTATTCTCACCATTATCGGTAGCAGCTATTCTATAAAAAAGGAATATGAAAAAGCTATTGAATACGCATTTAAAACAAGAGAAATTTCTCAAAAAATCAATGATTATCCTACGCAGATTCAGGTGGCGGGATTCATTGGTGAAAAATATCATAATCTTAATATCTACAGCAAAGCCAAATATTACGCAGACGAAGCTTATGAACTGATAGAAAAACATCCTCTGCCCGACGATTTGAAGTTCTATAAAGGCAACATTTTGTATTTGAAAGCATTAATCTACCGAGATGAATTGGGATGCGATTTTGCTGAAAGTTATTACAAAAAGGCTCTTGAAGTTTATATATCTGCGCTGAAAAATCGAGAAATGCTTCGGTTTTCGATAGCAGATCTGTATAACGAAATCGCTAGCTGCTTTTTGGAAGAAAATAAGCTGGCAGCCGCAAGAGAATCCTATGAGAAATCATTACATTATGCTGTGAATGGAGATTATGATTTACTGAATGCAGAAAGCATTGCCGGACTTGGCAGGATTTATTATCTTCAAAAAAATCACGGAGCAGCCAAACGGGAATTTGATAAAGCCATCAGGATTTTAAACTCAAAAAAAATAGAGAATGCGAATCCGGAAGTCTATAAATACATCTCTGAAAACTATTACGCACTTGGTGATATAGAAAATTACACATCTTATCTCAACCTTTACAAGCAAAAAACCAATACAGATATCAGTGCCAAAAAAAAATCGGTAAACGGAATTATCGTAAAAAAAACTGCCGAGGAAAATTCTAGTGACGATAACAGCAGCAAATACTGGATCATCTCCATTCTTGCTATCCTGATTGTTTTAATTATTTACCAGATCATCCAGACCAAAGTCAAAATTGCAAAACTGAAAAAGCAAATTTCAAAAGACGATAATACTTTTTCCTGATCACAATATCGCAAAGTTCTTTCAAAAACACTGAATATTTCTTCATTTTTAAAGCATAACAATAGGAATCATCAGGCTTCTGTTCTATGTTTGTTGAAAAATGGAATATATATGAACAAAGCATTAACTTTTTTCTCTTTGTTGAGTTTTCTGTTCGCTTTTGGACAATCGGATCCGGTATCTCTTCCGTACTCCAACAGCTTTGAAACGGAAACGGAACAAAATTATTGGTACAAAATGATGTCAGGTCCTGGAACTCCCTGGGAATTTTCTGATGAAACCAGCACAGTTTATGGTCCCTCACAAGGCCAGTATTATGCAAGAGCCCAGAGCGATTTCGAAAATGGAGGATCAGCCTGGCTCATATCCAAAGGGATCAAGATCGAAGCCGGTCATACTATTGCACTGGATTTCGATTACCGATCCAGTCTTAATACTCTTTTTCCGGTTAAATTAAAAGTTGTACTGAAACAACAACCAATTCCTGTTCTTGACAATTCGACAGAATTATGGGCTAACGAGAACATTCAGATTAGTACTTATCAGAATGCACACAAAACATTCGAAGTTTCTGAAACCGGCACATATTATCTGGCTTTTTATTTTTATCCTGATCCTAATTTTGGATACATTAGTTTGGATAATATTAATTTATACGAAGAGTTATGTCCAAAACCCGTAAATGTAAAAGCGACTCCAGGTCAGACCACTGCAAACATCTCTTGGGAAAGTACTTCAACGCCGGGTGAAGGATTTGAATATGTAATTAAAACACCAGGATCAGGCATTCCTACTGAGTCAGGTACTCCGGTACAAGGTCTGTCAACAACTGCTGAAGATTTGCAGCCAGCGACCCAATATGAATTGTATGTAAGATCTGTCTGCACAGCAGGTTCGCTTTATGGAAAATGGTCCAGTCCTATTACTTTTAAAACCTATCCTGCCACAACAGCAGCTCCTGTGAATTTGCCATATAATGAAAGTTTTGAAGGCGATAGTCGTTGGACACTTCTTGAGCCAACAGTTGGAAAGCCTTGGGTAAAAGGTGACTTTGATTCAGGTCCCGGAGGACTATATGGTCCATCTGACGGGAAAAACTATTTAATGCACGATGACAGCGAAAATGTTTCCGACGCCTGGGTTATCTCCAGAGGAATTAATCTTCCTGCGGGTAAGGAAATTACTTTACAGTTTGACTACAGATCCAGCCAGGACGAATATTATCCGCAAAAAATGAAAGTGGTTGTAAGCAAAGACCCGTTCCCTTCTGCAAACTCTGTCGAGATCTGGAATAATGATTTTATCCAAAGCACGACTTACAACACTGCTAATGTAACATTCACGGTTCCTGATAATGGCGTTTATTATTTAGGCTATCAGGCCTATTCCGACGCCAATTATGGATTTGTTATGTTTGACAATGTAAAAGTTTCTGATAAAGAATCTTCTCCTTGCGAATATATTCTTCGCCTGAAGGATGCGGAAGGTGACGGATGGAATAATAACACCATGAATCTTTACGTTAACGGAGATGCTGTTTTTACAGATCTTACATTACCGATCGGAGATGTATTGGATTTTCCTTTCAAAATCAATTCCGGCGATGCCATTACTACTGTCTGGAACGGTGGAAGCCACAGCGGGTTTGAAACAAGCTATGAGATCTTGGATTCCAATGGCAATATTGTTGGAAGCGAAACCGAACAAAGCATCAGTACGCCAATCATTGCTTCCTGTCCAAACTGTGCAAAACCATCCAACTTAACAGCTAACTATGGACAAACAACTGTAGATCTGACTTGGGATTTTCTTACACAATCCGCCACCAGTTACGAATATGTTGTACAACCAGCCGGTACGGGTACACCATCTTCCGGAACTACCATCAATAATGTGCAGGCTCATGTAGAAGATCTGGCACCAGAAACGAATTATGAAGCTTATGTAAGATCAAGCTGCGCAGAAAATGAATTTAGCTCTTGGGCAGGACCTGTATATTTTAAGACTTTACCGAATCCTGGGACAGCGGTTAATTTACCTTATAAGTATGGCTTCGAGACAGATGACCAATGGATCACTCAATCTATAACAAGGAATAATCAATGGGAGATTAATTCAACTTATCCTGTTGAAGGAGAATTTCACGCAATTCAAAATTTCAATTATTATTTTGATGCTAATTCTTGGTTCTTCTCAAGAGGTCTGAATTTACAAGGCGGAAAGGAGATTCTTATCAAATTCAAATACAGATCTTTAGGAAACAATGTTCCGTTGAGTTTCAGTATTGCGGATAAAGCTTATGCATTTGTTCAAAAAAACAATATCATCTGGAGCAAGAATGTAAGCAATGACAAGTATGATGAGGCGATTTTATCATTCACACCACCTAGTTCAGGGGTTTATTATTTAGGATTTAATTCCTTGGCGACCAAAGGAACATCAGCCCTGATTGATGATGTTCAGGTTTACCTTGTCGGCTTGCCGGATCCACCGCAATGTGAATATACTTGTCCTGAAAATATGACAGTCTACACAAATCCAGGGAATATCGGTGCAGTTGTTGACTACAACCTGACTTTTGCTTGTGATGGTAATTCTAACGGCGTTTTTTCAGTATTAGCACAAGGTTTACCTTCAGGCGCCATTTTCCCTGTTGGAGAAACGACTGTCAAACATAACCTGATTTTCAACGGACAGGTGATTGATACTTGCAGCTTTGTGGTAAAGGTTGAAGAGAGGCTTGGAACTGCGGATAATAGCAAAGATCAAGAACTTCAATATTATCCAAATCCTGTTGTCGATAACCTGACAGTGAAGATGAATGGTGATACGATTGAGAATATTGCGGTATATAATTTTGCGGGAAGTATGGTTAAATCAGAACAACCTAAAGCAAAAACAGCTAATATCGATATGAGAAATTTACCTTCCGGAGTTTATATCGTGAACATCAGAACAGCGTCCAATGTAAAATCATTCAAGGTGATTAAAAAATAAGAAAGAACTAATAACCATAAAAATAAACCCCAACTGAATTATAGTTGGGGTTATTTTTTATAGATGAATTGAAAATTCAATAGTTTATCAATGCAAGAAATGTCTCATTCCTGTAAATAACATTGGTATTTTGTGTTCGTTTGCCGCTTCGATAGAATCATTATCTTTCATACTTCCACCCGGCTGAATAATCGCTTTGATACCTTCCTGTGCGCAGAAATCCACCACGTCTCTGAAAGGGAAGAACGCATCCGAAGCCAAAACCAATTCACCATCGAATTTCGATTTTGCTCTTTCAATGGCTTGTTGCGTTGCCCAGATTCTGTTCACTTGTCCACCACCTATTCCGATGGCCTGAACGCCATTTGAAACCACGATTGCGTTGGATTTTACATATTTAACCACTCTTTGAGAGAACAGCAAAGCTTTTCTTTGTTCTTCCGTCGGAGCTGTTGCTGTCATCAATTTGATATCTTCTGAGAATTGGTCGTCCGCATTCTGAACCAGCATTCCTCCATCGATTTTTACCCAAACCTGTTTGTCGGTAACATTGTTTTTGATTTTAATGATTCTAAGGTTTTTCTTTTTTCTCAGAATTTCCAAAGCATCTTCATCAAAATCTGTCGCCATTACAATCTCTAGGAATGTTTTGTTTAATTCCTCTGCTGTTGCTGCATCTACTTTATAATTCATTCCAATGATTCCTCCAAAGATAGAAATCGGATCACATTCGAAAGTTTTGGTGTAAGTTTCCAAAGCGGAAGTTCCAACGGCAACACCGCAAGGCGTAGAGTGTTTTACCGCACAACAAGCTAATTCTTCCTTAAACTCATTAACCACTTTCCAGCACAAATCCATATCACGAAGATTATTGAAAGACAATTCTTTACCTCCCAAAATCTCAAAATCTTTCATCGCGCCGTTTTCGAAAGTCGAAGTGTAATAAGCTGCAGACTGATGAGGATTTTCGCCATATCTCAAGTCAGAAACCTTTTTGTAAGAAGCGTTTAAATAAGTTGGATATTCTTCGTCCAAAAGCATACTGGAAATCGCTGCATCGTAAGCAGAAGTCAGGTTGAACACTTTTCCGGCTAATTTCTTTCTTGTTTCGATGCTTGAATCTCCGTTTACTGACATTTCATTTTGAACAACTTCGTAATCATTAACATCCGTCAAAACGGTCACAGAATTGAAATTCTTAGCTGCAGAACGCAACATAGAAGGCCCACCAATATCGATGAATTCTACTTTTTCATCAAGAGAAATATCTTTGTTTACGTTTTCAAAAAACGGATAAAGATTCACAATCACCATATCAATCAGTCCGATTTCGTACTCCTGAACTGTTTTCATATGTTCTTCGTTGGAACGAACTGCCAACAATCCGCCGTGAACTTTTGGATGAAGCGTTTTCACTCTACCGTCCAGCATCTCTGGAAAATCGGTTACTTCATCAATCTGAATTGGATTAAGTCCGGCATCTTTCAGATGTTTGAAAGTGCCGCCTGTGGAAATCAATTCGTAATTGTTAGCTTCCAAAAATTTGGCAAAATTTACCAAACCGCTTTTATCAGATACGCTGATAAGTGCTCTCTTTTTACTCATTTTTTCTTTCAAATTTTACTTTTTACAGTTTTATTCAAACTGTGATTTACCGGTTCTTTCACCTCCGGATTTACTTTTTATTTACTTTAGATTTTATCTTTTATTAATTAAAGTTAACTTGAATTAAAATTCATAAAATATTATATTAAAACACTTTACAAATTAAAAAAACAACTTATACTTTAACTAAATCAATTCTGTTTATTAAGAACCAAATCAATGGCTTTTGGGAAAATATCATATTCAGTCTGATTAACTTTTTGAGCTAATGTTTCAGCTGTATCATTTTCATCAACATCAAATCTTCCTTGCAGAATAATCTCGCCTTCATCGATTCCTGAAGTCACAAAATGAACGGTTGCCCCACTTTCTTTTTCGCCGGCTTCAATCACTGCATTATGAACGTGATGTCCCCACATTCCTTTTCCTCCAAATTTTGGCAACAGTGCAGGATGAATATTGATAATTTTACCTTCCCATTTTTGGCAGAACTCAGGTTTCAAGATGGATAGAAAACCTGCCAGAACAATCAAATCTGTATTTTCTGGAATTGCTTTTTCTAAATTCTCGGAAAAGTCTTTTCCACGTTTGATTAATTGAGTCGGAATGTTATGTTTTTCTGCTCTTTCCAATCCGAAACATTCTCTGTCTGCAATGACTAGATTCACTTTTGCATTTCGGATTTCGCCGTTATCGATGCAATCAATGATTCTTTGGAGATTGGTTCCTGAAGCTGAAATTAGTATGACTAAGTTTTTCATTTTAATGCTATGCTTTTTAAACGCATACTTCGACTCCGCTCAGTACACGCAAAGCTTTTCTTTAATACTCAATGTTTTTAAGTTCGCAAAGGCGTTTTACTTAGCAAAGAGTTTTTGACCACAATATTTATCTAGCCCCGATAGTAGTGGAAATCCTTTTGCTTTTTTTTCATATGTGAAAAAGCAAAAGATTGCAACGGATAGCGGGATTAAGCTCCTAAAATTTTAAATCGATTTTCTCGCTTCCTTCTGTTATTTCGCCTACAACATAAGCATCTTCCAAAAGGTCAAGGATTTTTTCAACGTGATTCTCATCAGTTACCAAAACCATTCCTACACCCATATTGAAAGTCCCGTGCATTTCTTTTCTATCGATATTTCCTCGTTTTTCTAATTCTAACATCACCGTCGGAACTTTAATTTTGGATTCATGAATGCTTGCGCAAAGTCCTTCCGGAATGATTCTCGGAACATTCTCGTATAACCCGCCTCCTGTGATATGTGCAATTCCGTATACAGGAACTTCTTCCAGTACTTTGTGAATGTCTTTGTAATATAATCTTGTCGGCACAAGCAAAGTCTCATACAAAGGTTTTCCTTCGAATTCTTCTTCGAAATCCGGGAAAATCTTTCTTACCAACGAAAAACCGTTGGAATGAAATCCAGAACTTGGAATGGCAATGATTTTATTTCCTTTTCTGATTTTGGAGCCATCAATAATTTGGTCTTTCTCTACAATTCCTACACAGAATCCAGCTACATCGTAATCGCCCGGCTGATACATCCCAGGCATCTCGGCAGTTTCACCTCCAATCAAAGCGCAGTTGTTATCCTTGCAGGCATTCACCATTCCAAGAACAATTTCCGCTGCAATATCAGAATCCAGCATTCCGCAAGCCAAATAATCTAGGAAAAACAATGGTTTTGCACCATGACAAAGGATATCGTTAGCACACATTGCAAAACAATCGATACCGATAGAATCGTATTTTTTGGAATCTAAAGCGACTTTTAGTTTGGTTCCTACGCCGTCTGTTCCGGAAACCAGAACAGGATTTTTATATCCAGCAATCTCATAGAACGCACCGAAGCTTCCAAGATTATTAAGAACATTTTTATTGTGGGTTTCAGCAACGGCAGATTTGATTTTGTCAACGGTTTTGTAACCTTCTTCCTTATCTACACCGGCTGATTTATAGGTATTGCTCATTTTTACTTTCAGAATTGGGATTCTTTCGATTCTTCCAGGCTTTTAAAAACCTGAAAGAATCTTGGAATTCATTAGATTTATTTCAAACTTTACTTTTCAATTTTATCAAATAAAAAAGCCGACAATCTTAGAGATATGTCGGCCGTTATTTTAACTCACAAGTTCGGAGGTGTTTGTGTAATTCTCTTTGCAAGAATCAAAATACTGTTGGAAATGAACTTGTGGGATTTTCATCGGATTAAATTTCATTTTTCTTTGCTACAAAGTTAAGCATTCTTAACATTAATATCCAAAATGTTATCCAAAAAAGTTTTTAACAGCAGATAATTTCTCCTGAAACTCAGTATTCTTTTCTTCATCTACAATACCTTTCTCGATATCAAAAGTCTCTTTGAACTTAGGCAAATAGAAACTTTGAAGCACATTTGCACCACTGGATTTAGCTCTCGCTTCAAAAGCAGCGACCACGTGTCTTCCACCGCCAGGACCAGTTGCTGTAGCTAAAACAAACACAGGTTTTTCACCAAAATGTTTTCTATCCTTGATTCTGGAAACCCAGTCGAAAATATTTTTAAAAGCGGTTGTATAAGTACTGTTATGCTCAGCAAAAGAAATAATCAACAAATCTGATGCATCAATTTTCTCAGCAAATCTTAACGCCAAAGTTGGAATCCCGTCGTGTTTTTCTCTGTCAACACTGAAGATTGGCATTTCGTAATCGTTCAGGTCAAGAACTTCTACCTCAGCGCCATTAAATTGTTTCGCGGTATATTCTACTAATATTTTGTTGATGGATTCTCTGGAATTGCTTCCTGCAAAAGCTAATATTTTCATTTGTTTAAAATTTAAAGTGCCAAATGTAAAGACTTTAAACCAGAAATAGATTGATGTAGGTTAGTTTTTAGAATAAAAAAATTGAGCATTATATACTCAATTTTCAACATAACTTTTGATAAGATATTCTATTTGACAGCAACTTTGGCTTTTTCAGACTCCATCAAGTGATGTTCCAATGTTGGAAGCGTTTTATTGGCAAAGGATTTAAGTGAAGACTCAGTTCCTTTAGAGGCTTCTTCTTTGAATTCTGCAATGTCTTTTTTATGATCGCTAACCATCAAATCTGCATAAGCCCGATCAAAGTCCGCTCCTTTTTTAGCTTTCAGATCATCATATTTTTTCTGTTTGTCAGCATCCAGACTTGTTGGTAATGTATAACCTGCTGTTGACGCCCATTGCATCAGCTCATCATTCGCTTTGCTGTGATCTTTTACCATCATTGCACCGAGAGACTTTACAGTAGCATTATTAGCATTTGTAGAAGCCAGCTGCCCCATCATGACTTCCATTAGTCCACCTCTAGCAGCAGCATCAGCAAATTTTTTGTCCTGTGCACTTAAATTAGCAGTCGCACTGCTATTAGCTCCTGCAGAAGCCGAATCCGCCGCCATCATTGCACTGTCATTACCGACTGTTGCAGAATCATGAGTTATCACTTCGGTGCTATCACCAGTGGTGTTCATTGTTGTCGTGTCAGTTTTCTTGCAGGCCATAAGAGCTGCAACAGCCAGAAGACTTAAAATTGAATTTTTCATAATAATATTTATTTAGTGAGAGTAATGACATTGACTTAACAATTTGTCTGCCAAATAATTACTTAGACTAAGTATTATGAATTGTATCTAACATTCAATAAGTGATAACAAAAAGGGAGAGAAACAAATTTGAGCTGCTTCTCTCCCTATAAGTATAATTAATATATGGATTGCCAGGAAAGAGGACATTGCTGCCCTCCTTATCAAAAAATCTAATAAACTATGAACTAGATTCTTTGAAAATTTCACATCAAAGTATTTGCCAAATTATCAGATTTAGAATTGAAATTTTAAATCAAATTTAATTGATATAGTTTATAATCAATACAATAAGGATTTACTAATGCTTATCGAAGATGAATTTTAATTATTTTGATCATCTTTATCAAATTGTTATTAAAGTAACTTTTAAATAAACGAATTGTTATCCAAATCTATTTATGGTCTTAAAATTGATATTAATTTTCAAATACAATTTACTATTTGATTTAATTAATACCTCTTGCATTATGATATTTGATAAAAACTACCTAAAACCGAGTAATGAGAATCCATACTTCGTTTATCAAGAAGAGCAGGAAAATACAAGTTTCAACAATCCTTATAACGATAATCCTTATATGATAAGTTCTCTGCAGAAAATCAAAAGACATCTCAAATGTAAAAAGAAAAAGGCGGTTATAGATGAATGTCTTGATGATTACAAAGATCAAATCGTAGATAGACCTCAACTCAATCACGTGTTTGAACCTAATGATATACAAACACCCAAAGCGACTATCGCAGACTATGCAAAGGCTTCTTATCAAAAAGTGTTGAAAGATCTGGAAAATATTCAAAAACTATTAGATCAGCTGAATACCCATGAGGTTCGTTTGTAAATAAAGTTGATTAGCAAATAATAAAAAACTCCTGAAGATTGATTCTTCGGGAGTTTTCTATTTTTAGGATTAAAGATTTTGATCTTCGTGTTTTCCTTCTTTAATTTCTTCTACCATTTTCGCATTGAAAGCCGGCAAATCTTCCGGAGTTCGACTGGTTACCAAACCATTATCTACCACTACTTCACTATATTCCCAAACAGCGCCCGCATTTTTAAGATCAGCACTTATAGAGTTTACCGAGGTCATCTTTCTGCCTTCTACGGCACCTGCATTGATTAGGATCTGCGGACCGTGGCAAATAGCAGCGACCGGTTTATGTTGTTTGAAGAAATCCTGTACAAACGATATAGCCTTTTCATCGGTTCTTAATTGATCCGGATTAATAACACCGCCCGGAAGAACTAACGCATCGTAATCAGAAGCTGAAACCTCATTTAAGGTCTTATCCACTTCATAATCTCTTCCCCAATCTTTCTCAGCCCACGCTTTGATGGTTCCTGATTTTGGACTTACAATGTGGGTAATCCATCCAAACTGTTGTAAGTAATCTTTTGGAGATTTCAATTCGCTTTCTTCGAAGCCATCAGTTGCGAGTATTGCAATTTTCTTTGACATAATAAATATTTTTTGTGATTAATATGGTCACAGTAAGGAAAATATTATGCCGATGAAGACCTTTATAATTATAAAACTTTGTTAAAGGTAAAGCGATTCGTGTTACGGGTTTTGTCAGGTGCGAAAATTAAAGTTTTTTTTTGTAGAAATTAGTTTTAGAATAGAAACTAGAAATTGCAATATGGTTAAATTTGCAGCTTAATTAAAAGAGAATATGACAATAAGCGATTTGGTAGGGAATTATGCTGTGGAAGGTAGCAATCAGGATCAGAATGGGATTGCTTATCACGGGATATTGACATTAAGTCTTGACAATAATAACAGAATTGTGGCTAAGTGGACCATTGGTGATCATATCCAGAATGGTACCGGTTTTTTCAAAGATGATATTCTGGTTATCAATTTCAATTATGAGGGTGATGAAGGTAAGATCTACAAAGGTGTAGCAATCTATCGATTCATTAATCCAAATACTTTAGACGGTTTTTGGTCAGAGAAATATGGCAATCCGTTATATCTTGGCAGTGAATATTGTGTTAGAGTTCCTGCTCCTGAATTTTTGAATTGATCTGTTAATATGAGTGAAGGAAAGCAACCTCACCGGTTCGAGTAGAGAAATGTATTAAGAATCTAAATAATCATTCATCATTTAAAATTTATAATTCATAATTATATCAGCTTATTCTCCGCTGCTATCTTTACTAATTCGATCATATTTTTAGCTTTGAACTTTTGAAGCAGGTTTCTGCGGTGGGTTTCTACGGTAATGACCGAGATAAAAAGTTTCTCTCCAATCTCAATAGACGTATGACCATCCGCAATGGCTGAGAGAATCTGCTTTTCCCGCTTGGTTAATCTTGGTAATTCGAAGTTGTCTGATGAAGCACTGAGCACGATTTCCTGAACTTCTTTACTCAAAGCTAAGTCACCATTGATGGCTTTATTGATACAATCTGTAATTTCTTTGGGATTGGCATTTTTGAGGATGTAACCATTACCGCCATTTTCCAGAAAGCGAAAGATAATACTACGTTCTGCCTGATTGCTGATCCCAATAACAATGGTTTTGGGTAGTCTTTGCTTGATGCTTTTACAGAAGTCTAGACCGCTACCATCGTTTAGGACAATGTCCAGTAATACAACATCCACTTGGTTTTCCTGAATAAAATCCAAAATAGCAGACCCTTTGGTAAAGGAAAAGATTTGGAACTGATTATCCTGTTGCAAAAGTGATTTAAGACCTTCCAGAATCATTGGATGGTCATCTACAATAGCCAGATTGAGTCGGGGTTTGTTATACATAGCATTCTACATTGATGGTTGTTCCTTCGCCTTTTACCGAATGGATCTCTACTTTTCCATTAATCAGGCGGACACGGTTTTCTATATTCTTTAAACCTAATCCATATGTGATCTGGGACTTATCGAAACCTACACCATCGTCTTCTACAGTTAAGGTAAGCGTATTACCGTCCTGACTGATTTGGACAATCACATTGTTGGCCTGCGCATATTTGATGACATTGCTTATGCTTTCTTGCGCAATACGATAAAATGCTAGTTGAATCTGGAAAGGAACTTTATCTGACACATCAAACGCCTCAAACTGAATCGAGAAATGTTTGTGTGTCATTGATTCGCAGAGTTCTTTCAGGGCTGTTTCCAATCCTAAATTCTTGAGCGTTTCTGGCATCAGGTTTCTGGAGATTCTTCTCATCTCCGAGATAGACTTATCTAATTTCTCAACTATATCGGTCGATTGGTAAAGCTCATTAGAAGAGATGGACATTCTGATATTAGCCAACATTCCGCCCATACTATCGTGGAGATCCTGAGCAATACGCTGTCTCTCCTGCTCTTCTCCCTGTAATACCGCTTGGGTTGCCTCATACTTTCTTTGGTTTTCTATGTAGAGCAAATCGTGCTGATGGCTAATGCTAATCTGCTGATTCAATTTTTGTTGTTTTCTATAGGTTAAATAAATCAAAATAGCGATGATGAGACTTAGCCCTAATGCAATGGCCAAGATGGTAATACGCAGGTTTTTGTTTTTGGCAATCAACTCATTTCCCTTTTTCTCCTGTTCTAATTGATTAATCGTCTTTTGCTTTTCTATTGTCTTGTGCAGGATTTCGTATTCATTCAATTTCTGGAGAAGCTTTTGCTGATTAAGGCTATCACCCAAGTCATTGGATTTCTTCATCCATTGGTAGGCTTCTTTAGAATTACCCAACACATCATTCACAGCTGCTAATTGTGTATAAGTGATTCTTCGGTTCAATGCTTCTTTACTTAATATATTTTCTTTGAGGATTTGCTCCAACTGTTGCTTGGCTTTAACATAATTCTTTTGCATCAAATAGACATTATACATTCTGAAATACAAAAGATGCAAAAGCTTCAGCTGATTTTTAACTTTAGCCATCTTTACACCAGCATCCAGACTGCTAAGCGCTTTTGGATAATCCTGCTTGGTTGTATAGTACATCGCCTCCTGATAATAGTAATTGGTATAATGCTGAGACTGAGGATAATTCTGAAGCATCGCTTTGGCTTTATCCAAATAAACCTTTGCTGTTTTGCTGTCGGGTTTGTAGCAATAGTTACTTATAAGATTCAGATAGGTAATCAGGTGAACCGTCTTTGCTTTTGGGATCTGCTTCAGCACTTCCAAAGCCTTTTTATGATATTCTTCCGCTTTATCCAATTGTCCTACCGACATAAACGTCAATCCCAACTGGGTATAGCTGTATGCGAGCAATTCCTTGTTGTTGGTTTTCTCACTCAGCGGGATGCATTTCTCCGTTAGAGCCTTAACCAAGAAATCATAACTCTTGTCCTCTATCTGGACATAAGCCTCATTGTATAACGCTTTTATAAGAATACCTGAGTTTTTCTTATCATTCTGCAGGATTTTTATGGCCTGTTCATAATGTTTTTTAGCATCAGCCCTGCTCCCCTGATTGGTAGCGAATATCCCCTGGTAATATTCTATCAGACCTTTTGAAAGGAGATTTTTCTTAGGGGAATTCAATACCGTGTTTAGAGCTTGAGCACTTTTCAGACTATCGGTAGTTGCCCAATATTCTGATAACAGCAGGTAATTCTGCAAAACCACTCTATCATCCTTACTTGTTTTGATGGTATGATTAATCTGATCCAGATATCTGACCTCATCTATCGGAATCAGCTGTTGTGATCTGCAGAGTTCACTCAAAAGCAAAAACACCAGTAATAAAAATGTATTTCTGAACATCATTCCCTAATTATACTACAAATATCTAAATAAAAAAAACGCAATGTCCGACCAACACTTAAAATCATGGTAAACCATTAGAAATAAAATCATCGTTTCCGATGATTGCTTCCCCAAGCCATTCTGCGGAAATTTGTGACTCACAAACCTATAAAAATAATATTATGAAAAAGATAAGCACCAGAATAGCTCTATATGGATTTTTATCTGTAATGACTTTCGGAACTGTTTTAACAAGCTGCAGCAAGGATAATGATGACATCGTGGATGAGGTTATCGGACAAAGCAGCCATTATAAAGTGACCGTAACGCTTGAAAATGTAAATCCTGATGATGATTTTGTCTCTGTAAGCTTAGCTGGAGGCACAGGCGGTACAAAGTCTGATATCTGGAAAGTAAACGGTGTGGTACGTACCGGAGAATCAGCAATTGGTCTAAATGATAATGACTTTGCAGGCTCAACAAAAACCTATGTTATCGAAACTACCGAACCTATCAGAGCATTTGCCAATGGTGTACAGATTATTAATTACGGCGCACCAATGACTGTGAAATACAAAATTGAAAAAGGCGGCAAAGTTGAAATTAACGAGAATTTAACCTTAACCGGAGATGGTTCTGACTTCACCAAGCAATATTCTTTCTAAACACAAATCTCACATATAGCATTGGTTTAATACCAAAGGCTTATTTATAAAAATCCTGAGAATAGTCTCAGGATTTTTGTTGGTATTGCTCCTCTAATACACGTAAATTTCTGATGTCTTGAATGTTATATTATTTTATTTATACTAATAATTAAGAATACGCTTAATTAAAAATAACTAACCCACCAACTCCGTCTTCACTCCTTCTTTCTCCAACTGATCCTGCAATTCTTTGATATAAACTTTAACCGTCTCTTTTGATTCGGAGAGTAAAGTGACTTTGGTAGAAAAGTGGGTATTAAAACTCTTTTTACCATTTTTCATCACGATCTGCATTCTGCCACTGTAACCGCTATTGGTTCGGTAATTGGATATGACTGAAAAAATGACTTTGTCAATCTTTGTGAGTTGGTATCTTTTAAAATTCATGTTGTTGAACATCAGATAACCGTCTTGCAATATAAAAGGTGAGATCTTTTTATTCCTTAAAAGGAAAGCGACTAAACCAACGATGCCACCTCCTCCCAAAATTAGTAAATAAGGCCAATACCATCCTCTATTATAAGAGACACTGGATGTCAAAATATTATCGCTTGGAGGAAACGACAGTGCCTCTGAACGTCTTAGCTTCTGGATATCATCATACCTCAAGTCGGATTTGGTAAGGATATCTCGTACTGTAGCTTCATCCTTAATTTCATAAACTGCTGATGACATCAAATTGGAGCTGCCAAAGTTGTCCAAATAAAAGTATTGCTTACCAGCCTGCCAAATATTAATGTAGGGATTCTCACCATTGTCCAGCTTTTTAAAGTCTGATGCACCGACATCTTCCAGCGCCATCAAATGGGTAGATCGACTGCTCAAACCTGTTTTTCTGCCCCAATGTTCCGAAGCGGTCAGAAAATAAACCTTATTAGCACTGGCAAAAACATCCGGAGCCAAGTGAGTGAACTGATTATCTACAAAGGGATTGTCTCCAGCCCGCTTTATTTTTTCAGATTCGGGGTCGTAAAAATAGAAACCTTCCCGGCAACTGAACAATGGCTGATTGGCGTGATTCAGATTTGAACTCAACATCTTGTAAGGTGCTTTGGAAAAATTAAAACTATGTCCATCGGCATACACCATCCCGTGTATGCTATCAATAAGATAAGCGCTTCTGGATGGGACATCACCTTCTATCCCTACCTCAAATAAACTGTTATTATAAACAAGAGGCAACAATTGGTTTTCGTAATATACATTCTTACCATCAGTAAAATAACTCGTACTTTCCCGCTCCTGTCTATCTGCATACCGTATATTAAGTGGACGTATGGATTTAGGATCTGCTTTTGGCATCACTTGTCCTCTAAAAAAAGACTGATGGGCATTGCCACCAATATCAAAACCCTTTTTTGAAGTGTAGAACTGATTCTTTGGAAGTTCAACAAATGGATACCAATAGGTCTGTGGTTTCTCGGCAGTCCCCATACTCTGCCTTACCAATTGTAAGACTTCTTTTAAAGTGCCAAGCTCCTCATTACGCTCCGAGTTTCTGGCACAGAAGTAAGTTGTCTTGCCGTCGGTATAATAATTATTAGTGAGCGCTTTCAGATTATTGGGATTGAGTTCTTGAAGAATGATATTTCCAGCGTACACATGATTGCCATCCCAACCGATGTGCGCATCCTGATAATTATCTGTAAAAGTCTTAAAGGTCTTGGCATCGGCTCCTTTCACTTCATAATAGCCATTACTCGGTACTGCTGCATAGACTTTGCCTTTGTAAGTGCAAAACACACTATTGAGATCGGTGTTAGGTGTATTGTTAGTAATAGGTTCTGCTTTGTCTGACAAAGAGACATATAAAATACCAAAACAGGCAACAAAGATGAAAATCAATAAGCCACCAATGAAAATTCGGAATCTATAGAACATGAAGTGTTTTTATAGAGGTTGATTCTCAAATTTAATAAAAAGATTGGTTACTAATGGTTAATTATTAATGATGATTAAATTCCGAAGTTGATAAATAAGCTGAATCTGGATTTGGCTTCGATATCACCACCTGCCAATTGGGTATAAGCAGGCAACATCAGCTCGCTACCGAGACTGAGCTTCTTGTAAGACACTTCGAATCCCAATCTACCATACAAGGCACTGCCAGCCGTCTTGGGCATTACCTCGCCAAACTGCTTGTTCCAGTCATAGACTTCACCTTGCAAGCCCAATTTTCCAGAAAAGATACTAGTCTCATTACGCCATAATCTGTAAAATCCAGTTGCAGCATAATTCCATTGGTTACCAAAGCGGTAGTGTTTTTTATTTTCGGTTTTGATAGTGTAGTCGGTATTTATCATCAATGCAAAGAGGTTTTTCTGGAATTTATAACTCAATGCCAACTGGTAATCCCAGCTTCCTGTTCCCAATTGGAAACTTGGATTAACGCCTGTAATTCCTTTCTCATCAAATCTCCCCAACGGAATTTTTACACCTACACCACCATTCAGCTGATGGTAGTCGTTTTCGGATTTGAGGATTTCGTAAATTCCCATCACACTAGCATCTCCTATCCCACTGATGTTGATATCGCCCTGCAAAGTTTTCTTCTCGTGAAACTGAAACGGAATACTCCCATAAATACTTAGCTTCTGAGTTATCGGAATCTTACCCCAAACCTGAATGGTATTGAAATATTGATCCTGCGTCAAATCCTGCGTGAACAAGTTTTCTTTAGCCTTGTAATGTTGCGCAAAATATTTGACTCCGATGAATTGGGGATTCAATAACGATTCGAAGCCAGAAGAGCCATTGCCAGCAGCACAACCACAGGCGTCGCAGAATAATTTTTCGTATTTGGCTAAATACTGTAACTGGTTTTCATATTGAGGAATGTAAAGGCTGTCTCGGTTGGCTTTTATTTGCTGAGACAGGATGATTAGTATTAATATTATGATCGATTTTTTCATTGTTGATTTTTATTTAACCACAAAAGGCACAAAAGTTTTGGTTTTGAACACAAAGGGCACTAGGTTTTTGTTTCAAATGCTGTTGGTAGTCTCACAAAGGCGCTTCACTTTGATGAGATTTATATTTATTTCTCGCAGATTTTTAGGATTTTACAGATTATTAAATCTGCTTGATCTGTAAAATCTGCGAGTTAATTATTATTGGACATTGCTTCACTTCGTTCGCAATGACAATAGCAGTTTCGTATTAATAGCTACTATTCTGCAAATTGCTTGTTAGTAATAAATTGTTGGTCGGTGAGGGTTTTCAGGAAAGCGATGATGTACTGTTTTTCTAAAGTAGTCATTGGGAGACCAATATATCCGTTCTGTTTCAGAATCGGGTCCAGATTGGCTTGATTCTCTACATTATCCGAATAGAAATTGAGCACAGCATCCAAAGAATAGAAACGTCCGTCGTGCATATAAGGTGCAGTGTATTCTACATTTCGGAGGCTTGGCACACGGAATTTCATATTATCATTCCAATCCAATGTCACACGGTATCTACCACGGTCGTCGTGCTGTGCATTGTAATACATTCCAGTATTTCGATAACTTTCATCGGTAAACAACTCTCCTGAATGACAGCTTGCACATTTATTTTGAAATAATGCCATCCCTTGAGATTCTTCATTTGTGAAAGAAGCTTTTCCTTTCTTCATTCTGTCATATTTGGAATCGGCGGAAATCATTGTGACCATAAACTGGGTCAACGCTTTCAATACTCTTTCGCCGGTAATATTCTCGTCGCCATAAGCTGCTTTGAATAGCTTTTTATAATTGGCATCTTGACTTTGTTTTGAAACGACTTCGGGCAGAGAACTGTCCATTTCAAAATCTGTAGTAATAGGAACCAAAGACCGCTCATCCAGATTATGGCTCACGCCATCCCAAGTGTAGTTTTTGAGAAATGCCATATTCTGAATTGGCGGTGCATTGCGGATGCCTAATTTATCATCAATACCGTGGCTCACAGGATGTCCGTGATGAGTGAACGCATACTCCTGAATATGACAGAAACCACAAGAAATGGTATTGTTACGCGATAGTTTGCCTTCATAAAATAATTTCTTACCCAAGGCTACACCATTTACAGTTACAGGATTTTTTTCAATATCAAATGCCAACGCTGGAAAATTTGTCGGAACCTCCAGATTGTACGTTTTGTCTTCTTCAAAAGCTTCGCCTTCATATTCGTTGGAGCAAGACATTGATATTCCTGAAATTACAATGAATAAAATCCAAAGAGAACATAATCGCCCTCTTTGGAATTGTTGAATTGACTTAATCATTATGAACGTGGTCTACTTTGAACATATTGATGAGGTTGTTGCTGACATTTACTAAATGTGCGCTGCTGCCCATCGCCATATTATTGTAAGTATCCAATGACAACGTCGTTTTCCCACTCAAGTATTGGTTGAAATCTGCAAGAATATGAACAGAAGGTGTAATATCCTTATTCACTCTGGCTGTAGTCGGTAAATCCAAAACCACTTCTCTATAAAGATCTGCGGTTCCGTTTGAGGAAACATCTCCCATATTGCCGCAATGGTTCATAAACTCGGTGTCAGGTGTTGATGTTCCATACTTGCCTTCAAGTTTTGTGAATATGTAACCTGCAGACCAAGACCAAGCCATTCCTTCTTGTTTGGCTTTGTCCCAAAACAAACCTTGTCCGTCCTGACCAATAAGATAAGCCGCAGGGCTGATCCCCAAGCCTAATTTAATTTTTTTATAATTTCCTTTCGGGACTTCGCTGAGGTTAATGAAGACTATTCCAGCTTTGGCTTCTTCCTGATTGATAATGAAAGCACCTTTGTCAGGATTGTTGTAATGGTATCTAAATTCCGATCCGTTTTCATCGGTTAGTGAGATGTTGCTGATGATGTATTTAAGCGTTGAGAACTGGTGTTTTTGTCCTTTGACTGAGGTTTGTATGGTCTGATTCAAAACAATATCGCCGAGATTATAGAAGCCGTTCTCGAATTTGACTTGAAGATTTCCAGTTGTATTATCTTGGATATCGTCATCATCGTTGTTACTGCAAGATGAAAGAGTTATTATTGAGATTAATAGTAATGATAATAGTTTATAGATTTTCATTTGTTAGATGTTATGATTGATAATTTTTAAAGGTTTTTATCACAAAGGCAAAAGATTTTTTAAACAATTCTTCGTTTCTAAGGCACAAAGGCTTGACTTCGTCAATATTGATAAAGACTGTTATTTTTTGCTGAAATGTGAGTTTTTGTGCGCTGCTGCGATAGGGATAGCAGCGGTTACCCCGCAGGGCAGCGGCGGAGCGAAGCGGAGCCGTTGACCGAGGAGTATGAGCGGATAGCCCGACCCGAGTGGCTGCCTTAGCGTCGGAGAGGGAATCGCCCTAATTACCTATATTATCTAAACAATTGGAGGTCTGAAAATGTGTTTCAGATACAGATAAGAATAATCTGTGGTGTATGGGAAAGTAAGGCTGGTAAAGAATCTTTGCCCTACTGTTTTGACTGCAGCAATCTCAACCGGAATATAGCAGTCGATGATTTTCTGGGTCGGATTTTTGGATTTGGAATCTTCTGAGCTGTTTTTGGCGAGCTCTTTTCCGAGGTAACATTTACCGTTGCAATGCAGCTCCGGTTTTTTCTTGTTGATACACAAAACGTTTGAAATATAATCATAATTAACCGCATACTCTACCAATGGCAGCATTGGTTTGAGCACCAAATAAAAGACTAGTAAAAGGTTAAAGATGAGTTTCAAGACTTTTTTTTGAGGTTTTTAAAAAGCACAGGCTAGCTGTGCTTTTTTTTGATATATTGAGGCTGTTACTTAATAGCTTCCTCATATCTTCTGCTGATTTCTTTCCAGTTGGTCACGTTC
Source organism: Epilithonimonas zeae (assembly GCF_023278365.1). Classification (NCBI taxonomy): domain Bacteria; kingdom Pseudomonadati; phylum Bacteroidota; class Flavobacteriia; order Flavobacteriales; family Weeksellaceae; genus Epilithonimonas; species Epilithonimonas zeae. The sequence continues at coordinate 1,036,085 of NZ_CP075338.1, forward strand.
CAAAGTGCAGCCAGATAATCGGCTCTTTTGTTCTGATATTTAAGATAATAAGCATGCTCCCAAACATCGATTCCGAAAATTGGCGTTCCCTTTACCTCGGCGATATCCATCAAAGGATTATCCTGATTTCCGGATGAAGTCACCGCCAATTTTTTGTCAGCCGTTACTACCAGCCAAGCCCAACCTGAGCCGAAACGATCAGCACCGGCTTTGCTCAGCTTTTCCTTCAAAGCATCCAAACTCCCAAAAGAATCGTTGATGGCTTTGGCTAATTTAGCGGAAGGCTGTGTATTTTTCTCAGGTGTCAACACTGTCCAGAACAACTCGTGGTTGTAGTGTCCGCCAGCGTTGTTTCTAACGGCAGGACTTTCTTTGGAAATGTGGGAAAGAATCTTTTCCAAACTTTCTTTTTCTAGTGGTGTTCCTGCAATGGCTTTGTTTAAATTTGCAACATAAGCTGCTGCGTGTTTTGTGTAATGGATTTCCATTGTCTGTGCATCAACAGATCCTTCCAAAGCATTGTAAGCATATGGAAGCGGCGTTTGTTTGAACTGTGCCGTCGCAAAAGTTGCTGCAGATATAGCACTTGCGAGGAATATTTTCTTGATTTTCATAATAACTTTTTTAGTGGTTAGACATTTATTATTTTAATAATTTTCTGATATCTTCTATTAATTTTTCTCTATCCGCATGGTACTTCCCTCTCAGGCTGGTTTTAGTTCCAGCTTCATCTTCGTAATTCAAACCTGAATAATAAAGAACCGGCATATTGTTCTCATCGAACCGGCAACGGAGATTTCCTTCTTTATCCACCAAAGCAATCATCCCGCTATGATTGAGACTCTCCGAATCATCTTCCTTATCTCCAACATAAATGTCAAACATATCCGCTAAGTTACCGATATAATCCCGGTCTCCCGATAGAAAATGCCAATTGGACGACTTGGCTCCAATCATTTTAGCGTGGTTTTTCAGCACTTCCGGTGTATCATTGGTTGGGTCTATGCTGATGGAAATGATTCCGAAATCCGGATTGTTGATTTGCTCATCGATGTATTTCATATTGGAATTCATCACAGGGCAAATCGTAGGGCAACGGCTGTAAAAGAACTCTACGAGATAAACTTTTCCGAGCATATCTTTATCGGTAATCTTCTTGGAATTCTGGTCTGTGAGTGCAAATTCCGGAACTTTCATTACCGTGTAAAGACTCTTTTTGAAATAGCTCATCCCAATTCCTATCACCAAAAATAGTACCGCAAAAACTATTATCGGCAGAATCAGTTTGCTTTTCTGGAAAGACTTCTGTTTCTTTCTGTTTATCATTTCAAAGCATATTTGGCTGGAGTTTTCTTGAATTCTTTTTTGCAATGATCGCTGCAAAAACCATAAGTTTTGCCTTTATAAATGACAGTATCTTTTAGGAATTCGGCTGTTTTCATATGGCAAATCGGATCATCTGAGTTCACGACCTTTACACCTTTGAGGTCGGTCTTGGGCTTCATTTTGGAAACCTGTTTTACTTTGGGTGTCTCCTGTGCACAAGACAGTGCCGACACCGAAAGTAGTATCATCAAAATATTGAATTTCATTTTTTTGAAGTTGATTTAATAATAAATTTTAAACACAAAGTTCACAAGGATTTTTTTCTTAATGTTTATTAAGGTTCACAAAGGCGCTTCGCTTAAAAAAGTTTTGTTTATTATTTTAACGCAAAGGCACAAAGTTTTTTTTAACATCTACTGTTATTGAAAAACAAAGACGATTCGCTAAGTCCGAGAGTCTAAAATAGCTTTCGACAAAATGAGCCTTACAGTATAAAGTTATTAAACCACCGGTGGATGGAATATCCTTGATTCTATGGAAAAATTATAGAATTGAGACAGAAAAGAATTCTGTTTTTGATTGTCCAGATTGAAATTAAAATCACTTAAAACTGTGAAAATATCTTTAACAGTAAATAATTCTGAGAATACGGAAAGTTTCAGTTGGTCTTGCTTTGCTGAGTTTTGAGAGGATTTGGAAAGTTCTTTGGCTAAGTAACACTTGCCTTTACAATCCATTTCTTTTTTTGCTCTGTTCTCACAAAGATTTTTGGTGATGTAGTTGTAATTCACCGTATAATCTACCAATGGCAAAACGGGACGCAATGCGATTGTGAAAATGATGAATATGGAAATGAATGCTTTCAATACAACAAAAATAACGTATTAGTCTCAGATATCAAATGATATTTTACAGTAGATTCTTAAATATAACTTATTTTAAGGTAGTACCTACGGCACTTTTGTCTATCATTAATTTTTTTACTATTAACAGGTCGCTCGTACCGAGGTTCTAATAATCAAAATTAAAAAACAAAAAAGGTCAGAAGAAAACTCCTGACCTTTTTGTTATGATTTGAATTGGATTAATCAACAATTACTTTCGTGCTGCTAGATTTTGTTTTCACAAAATAAACACCTTTAGAAAGCTTTTTCAAGTTAATCTTTTCGTTGTTGTTAACGTTATTGATTGTTTGAACCAATTGCCCGTTGGTACTGTAAATCTGAACTGTTTCGTTCTTAGAAATTCCACTGATGAACAATTCGCTGTTTTTAACTGGATTTGGATAAACTGTTAATTTTTGGTTTTTAGCACCAGATTCTGAAACAGCTAATTTTTCGTAGCAAGTCCAAGAAAGATCATCAAAAGATACTCTGTTGTTTGTTGTAGTATCCACCAATTCTATTATTACATTATCTTCCACATTAATCTCAGAAATTGTAGTCGTAGTAGGTATTTTAGAATAAGGAATTTGTCCTTTTACAACACCATTAACTTTCAAAGTATAGTTACCCGCAGAATCAGCAAAAGGCAAATAAGTTTTAACCGTTAAAGAACCAACACCTCCAGAGATCGTAGAAGATTTCAACGAACCTTTTCTCAAACAGATTGCTCTGTTATTATCTCCATCGATATGAATTTGCTTATCCGTTCTAGCATAGGTTGCAGTCCATGTAATGCCTTTATTAACCCATTGTCTATCAAGGTAAGATGAGTTAGTAGCTGGTATAGTTTCAAAATCCTCAGTTCCACAAGTTGTCTCTGGCTCACCTGGATTTCCGTGTCCTGATGTTGTGCTCTCTACTGTATCACTATTATTAGATTTATTACCCGCCGCATCTTTTGCTACAACATATAAAATATAAGTTGTAGCAGAGTTAAGTCCTGAGACTGTTCCGCTCGTTGTTGTAACCGTAGTTTTATATGTATTGTTCGCATAGATATCATATCCACTAACCGCAACATTATCGGTAGAAGCTGTCCAGGATAATGAAATGCTAGAAGAAGTAGTTCCTGTAACACTAAGATTTGTTGGGACAGTTGGAGCCTCTGTATCAATAGTACTTCCACCATTGAAGGTATCTGGCCAAGTATTCTGAGCAGCAGGACCTCCCCAAATTACAGTTGCTAAGTAAGCATTGTCAATAAATGGATTTCTGTTATGCTGAATTCCAAAAACTACATTATTTCTTTGTCTTTCAAAGTCTGAAACCGGATCTTCAGCATTCCATTTCAAAAGAATATCCGGGAAATCAGAAGAATAAGTAGAAGGATTCATTGTGATGTTCAAAGGAAGACATCTCGTGTTGTATCTTACATACATATACATCAAGATTCTAGCAACATCTCCTTTCCATTCGTCTCCAGGATACCATCCACCACGACTTGTTTTGTAAGCTGTAGCTCCCGTTCCATCATCAAACAACAAACTTCCTCTTGTACTGTTCAAAGTGTTGTCTGCCGGACGAAGGTGGTGACCATCTGAACCAGGACCGGAAGTTCCCAAGTTAGGTGTTCCTTTAGATTTTGCATAGACGTGCTCTCTATTCCAGCTTCCACTGTAAGGACGGCTTCTCTGATGTGTACCAGAACTCTGAGATCCATACATCAATAAAATGTTGTTTGGATTAGCCGGATCTGCGTCACTAGTTTTGAAAAGCGATGCCAACCCTGCAGAATATGCAATTGTCTGCGTATGGGTTGTTGTAATTAATGTTGCAAGATCAGCTTTTAATTCATTTTTAGTTTTGTTGAAGTTAACTCCAGAATAATAAGATGGAGCTGACTGTGCAAAACCAATAAATGAAATCATACTTGCTAAAAAAGAAACTTTTAACTTCATTTCGAAAATATATTTAATTAGGTTGTTTTAATAATTTTATTTTGATAAATGATATCCAATGGATGTTCCCCAATAATTACTGAGACTTTGTTTTCAAACTCCAGAAAAAAGCTGTTGTCAAACCTATAAAGCTTAGAATGAATTTTATTTTCATTAATCTGGGTCGAAACTTCAACATCAATTCCATTTTCTAATTCTTCCTTAGAAAAATTAATATCACTTAATTCTAAATTTTCTCCAAGACGAATAACACTCGTCAAAAGTCCCGGATGAGAATCTCCTGCTCCCACAAAAAGCCTGTTCTCTTTTTCATCAATCCAGATGACGTACAAAGGCTCTTTTTTTCCACCAACATTGATTCCTTTTCTTTGTCCAATCTTGAAATTTCCCACACCCTGATGTTCTCCAACCAAAAAACCATCAAATAGTGAGTACTCTTTTTTCTGGGATTTCCAGATGAGTTCATCTTTCTTTGAATGAAATCTCGGCAATTCTCTCCTATAGATTGGAGAGCTTGCAGGTATTTCAACTATTTGTCCTTTTTTGGTCATTAAAATTAAATAAGTAATGATTATTACCCCCCCCTTTTTGATTGGGGGCGCTAATATAGAAATTTATATTTAAACAAGGTGTATCTGATTATTAATTTACAATTATTAATAAAAAATTAACTTTTACAGAATATTTGATAATAATATTTTAGAATTTAATATCAAAAACTAAAATTCCGGAAACTCAACCTTGAAACCTATTCCACGAACAGAATCAAATTTAATTCTTTCATCTTTCTGAAAATACTTGCGCAATCTGGTCATAAAAACATCCAAACTTCTTCCCAGAAAATAATCATTTTCTCCCCACAGTGTCTCAAGAATTTCTTTTCTGTTGATGATTTTTTGATTGTTTTTAGAAAGCAAAAGCAACAATTCGGATTCTTTCTCCGTCAACTGAATGGTTTCATCTTGAAAAAGCAACTGAAACTGCGAAGGAATGAATGAATAATTTCCGAGTTTAATTATTGCTTTTGTAGCATTCTGTTGTCTTTTGAGTATATTTTTGATTCTTAATATCAGTTCTTCCGGTTCACAAGGTTTTGTGATATAATCGTCCGCACCAAGCTTCAAACCTAAAATTCTGTCGATACTTTGACCTTTCGCCGTTAAAAACAAAAATGGAATATTCGAAGTTTTTCTGATTTCCTTAGACAATTCGAAACCGTCGATCACAGGCAACATTACGTCGAGAATTGCTAATTGATATTGGTCAATCTGCTTTTTGTTTTTCAGAATTTCTTCAGGATTCGGGATCCAATTCACATCGAAATCAGAAAATTCCAAATACTGCTTCAGAACCATTCCCAAGTCCTGGTCGTCTTCAACTAGTAAAATTTTAGGCTTCATTTGGAATCGTTATTTTAAATGAAACACCTTTCTTTTTTGGATTCACTTCGATATCTCCTTTGTATTTGTCAACGATTGTCTTAACCAGAAAAAGACCTACTCCAAGACCATTGACGTGAAGATTTTCGTCTCTCGTAATTCGGTAATATTTATCAAAAATATTTTGTTTTTCATCTTTTGGAATTCCTATTCCGTCGTCAGAAACTTCCATTTCAATCAGCTTATTTACTTTAATGAAAACCTCGATTTCTTTCGCTCCGTATTTTGATGAATTATCGATGAGATTATCCATAATTTGCTTGAAATCGTTTTGAAGCAACAACTTATTTTCAATAAATTCAATTTTAATTTTAAAATCGATTTTATTAAAAGACTTTTTAACCTCAGAAAAATAATTCTCAATCTCTTTTTTCTCAATCAAAACATCATCAGAATCGCTGTTATGAATGGACGAAACAATATTCTCCAAACGTTTGATCTGGCGCTCCAGCAAAGCTTTGGTTTCAGAATCAGAAGATTGAGCGACTGAAAATTTCAAAGTTGTAATTGGCGTATTCAGTTCGTGAGCGATGGAATCGATTGTTGTATGGAGCTGTGAGATCTTTTTTTCCTGACGACTTAGATTTTTGATACTGTTTCTGAATAAGATGATAATCAGAATTATAATCAATAGACTAATGATAATCAGAGGAATGATTTTTTTTAAAACTAAAAATTTGACATTCAGAAGCTGAAAAGTTGATTTAGATTTTACCAAATAATAATTTTTCTCATCCAGCTTCAAATCTGTATTTTGTTTGGATTGACGACTCGACCATTTCCCTTCGTTAATAACTAAAGGTTTTGACATTTTTTTTACCGTTTGATATAAAACAAGTGAGCGACCGGCCGGCAAAAGCTCCATTTTCTGAACTTCATCCAATATCGAATAGATTTCACTTTTCATTGCAATTTCAAAACCTGTGTTACCAATATTTTCTTTAAGGATTTTCTCTAATTTCTTGTTGTACAGCTTTTCCGAGTTATAAATTCTTTCAGGATTTGTAATCTTTTCTTTTTGAATCGTAATGCCAGTTTTTAATCTTTCAAAATCACCAACTAATTTTTCCTCATTGGTATCGGTTTCATATTTTTCCATTGTCTCCAGCGTTTTGTCCGCAATGGCTCTTGCTTGTACGGTAAGATCTCTTTCTTGAAGACGATAAGAATTATAAATATAATAGCCTTGTAGAACAACCAAAATAATAAGGCTGAACGTGAACAAAGTAATTGTGATGTTTCTCTTCCGATTCATATTGATTCTTCTAAAACCATAAAGAATAATTTAAACGCAAAGTCCGCAAAGTTTTTTGAATCTTATTGAAAATATTTTTAAGATTCGCAATTCGCCTTTGGCGTAATCATCGATTCCTTTAAAAACAATAATCATATTGAGATAAAGGCGCTTCGCTCAGCAAAAATTAATCTTGAAATATTCAAATTCGTGTTCTTGGTGAAAATCTTTGTGCCTTTGTGTTTAACTTTTTGAACATCAAAAATACAATCAAATTTCTTTCAAAAAAGACATTAACCTTCCATTAACCGTTCATTAACAAAACTTTTCTGTGTTTCGTCTCAATTTTGTCAAAATTATTGAAATGAAAATATATAACGCAATTGTACTTCTGTTTCCAGTTTTTGTCTGGAGCCAGAATGTCAAAGGACATATCGAGAACGAAAATCAGGAATCTATCTCTGAATCAAGCATTGAAATTAATGAAAACAAATCGATATTCTATTCCGATAAAGATGGAAATTTCAGTCTTGAAGGTATTTCGAAATTTCCTATCTCAATTGTCATCAAAAAACAAGATTACCAGGATTATGAAATTATTTTGGAAGATAACCAATCACTGAATATTATTCTTAAAAAGGATACTGTAAAATCAATTGCTGGTGTCACGATAAAAGCTAACAAACCTTTACTGAAAAGGAAAATTGACCGATTGGAATTCAATATCGATAAAACACCACTTCAAAATCTGAATGCCTGGGATATCTTGAAAAGTACACCCAATATTTTAGTGAAAAATGAAGAATTAAGTGTCAGAGGAAACTCTCAAATTATTGTAACCATTAATGATAAAAAAACTTTGATGACGCAGGAACAACTCAAACAACTCCTTGAAAATACGGATGGAAATAATGTTTCATCTGTGGAAGTCATCACCAATCCGCCTGCAAAATACGAAGCGCAAGGAAGCGCCATTATCAATATCAAAATGAAGCAAAATGTTCTTTCCGGCTACAAAGGAAGAATCTCGACAAGATATACTCAGGCAACTTATGCCAAGGGATTGATTGGGACTTCGCAATCTTACAATACTGATAAATGGCAATTGACCGGGAATTACAATTTTGTAACCGGAGATTATGTCCGGAAAAACTTTGATGTAGTAGTTTTTGACAAAGATAAAACCCGTTGGGAAAGCGACATGGAGAGAAAAACACACGCTCACGAACAGCACGTTTACAATTTTTCCGGACAATATACTTTGGATAGTTTATCAACAGTTCAGTTTGGTTTTGACGGTTATAATGCGCCTAACAACACAGGTCATTACAATGTTCCGACGAATATTTACAACACGGAAAATAATCAGTTGCAATCGTATTACTTAACATCCAACAAGAAAAAGCAATATGATAACAGTTTTAATTCTTATTTGGTTTATGATAAAAAATTTGGAAACAACAACCTGACTTGGACAAATAACTCGAGCACAAAACGCTTTAAGGAAAATCAGGATGTAGCAACTTTATTGAATTTTGACGGTCAACCTGCAAATAATAACAGATTTGCAAATAATAGTGTTCAGGATATTTCGCTTTATGCTACGCAGTTGGATCATCGATTTTCTAATGACAAATTCACATTGGAAAGTGGTTTGAAATACAGTTTTGTAAACAATAAAAATGACCTCGATTTCTTTGATGGAACCAGCGGAACTTTGATTCAGGATTTAACAAAAAGCAACCTATTTAATTATAAAGAGAATATTTTTGCTGGTTATATTTCCTCAGAATACAAATGGAAACAATGGGAAATGAAAGCTGGTTTGCGTTCGGAAACTACTTTAATTAAAACCAATTCTGATAATCCGGTTGTAGAAAATAAGACGACAAGAACCGGACTCTTCCCTACTTTTTACCTGATGTATAACCTGACAGAAGACCAGCAATTAGGATTCTCGTACGGAAAAAGAATCGACCGGCCGAATTATGATTTCCTGAATCCTTCCAAATCTTATTATAATCTATATTCTTACTTCCAAGGTGATGCTTATCTGAAATCAACCATCATTCATAATCTGAGTTTGACTTACACGGTAAAAGACTGGAATTTCGAGGCATATTATAGCTATATCAAAGACCCTTCGATGGAAATTTCTATACAAAATCCGCAGACTTTTGAAACAGTTTATAATTACACCAATATTGACCACGGACAAAATCTAGGCATGAATTTCTCCAAAAACTTTTCTATCAAGCCATTCTGGAAACTGAATCTCTTTGCAATGGGAGAATATCAGGAGAATTATTTTATGGGAACGGACCAAGTTTTATACAAAAATGATGTCTTCTTTTACAATGCGAACATTTCTACACAAATCACTTTGGACAAAGCAAAAACCTGGGATTTGAATGTGTCTTATGTTTATAATTCTAAGACGATCCAGGGTTCGTTTGACATCAGTTCCTCTCAGAACACCAATATCATTATCAATAAGAAAATGTTTGATAAAAGATTGGAAACAGGTTTGGTTTTCAATGATATTTTCCGAACGAATAAGAATACGATCTCGACAAGATATGCAGATCAAAATCAATATTTCAAAGATTATCGCGATACGCAGTATTTTATGATCAATCTGAAATATAACTTCGGAAATCAGAAAGTGAAAGATGCGAAGACTGGGCGTAAGACGGATGAGCAGAATAGACTTTAATTTTAATTATAAATTATAAATGATGAATGATGAATGATTTTAATTAAGAACTTAGCACTTTAATTAAAAAAACGGTTGTTTCAAATATGAACAACCGTTTTTGATTTTATTTTAATTTAAGATTATTTCTTTCCTGCAGCCTGCATTGGATTTACTTTTCCATTGGAAGCACCTCTTGCAGCATCTTTTTGTTTTTGTTTGAAAACCTGGAATTTGCTTGGTGTTTCTGCTGAAGTTGAAGCAGCCCAGAAATTATTAGAAGTATCAATATCTGCTGTTTCTCTCATTGGGTCGACCTGGACAGACTTCAGTTTCTTATCAAAATAATATGTTTTGGAAGCCCTTTGCTCGTTATGTCTCCAGATTTGGACACTGATTTTATCATTCAGTTTTGAACCATCTTCAAATGTGAATTCTAAAATAATTGGCATTACCAATCCGCCTTTGTTAGAAAAATCGATTTGATAAGCGGTCACATTATTTTCTTTTTTGATGTCTTTTGCATCTAATTTCTCTAGGTTTCCAGTCGTCAGATTATATTCTTTAGATGTATCTACTTTCTCCTGTCCACGGTCGTATCTGTAATAGAAATCCTGAACATCTTTGTCAGATTCTACATAAAACTTGATATTCTTATCATCTTTATTTCTGATTTTAGAAATATCTTCAAACTCGTTCAAACCAGGTTTATCCACTTTATATGTCACGGTTTCAGTTTTCGGAACAGCTTCGAAATCTGGCGTTGCAATGGTCACTTTGTCCAAAGAAATATCTACAGGATCTGTTCCATAAAACCATCCTCTCCAAAACCAATCCAGGTCTTCCCCACTCGCATCTTCCATTGTTCTGAAAAAATCTGCAGGTTCAGGATGACGAAAAGCCCACCTTTTAGCATAAGTCTTGAACGCTTTATCAAACAATTCTCTGCCCATAATGGTTTCACGAAGAATGTTAAGTCCCGTTGCCGGTTTTGAATAAGCATTTGGTCCAAACTTTTCGATATTTTCAGAATTGGTCATAATCGGTTCCAATTCGTCTTTCGGCAATTTCATATAATCAACGATTGTCCAAGCTGGCCCACGTTTTGAAGGGAATTTGTTGTCCCATTTTTCTTCCGTCAGATATTCTGTAAACGTGTTCAGACCTTCATCCATCCAGCTCCATTGTCTTTCGTCTGAATTGATAATCATTGGGAAAAAGTTATGTCCCACTTCGTGAATAATCACGCCTAACATTCCGTTTTTGATGGCTTCAGAATAAGTTCCATCTTTTTCAGTTCTTCCATAGTTGAAACAAATCATCGGATACTCCATTCCGTTGGCCGCTTCTACAGATTGCGCTACAGGATATGGATAAGGAATCGTAAATTCTGAATAAGTTTTAATGGTATGAGCTACAGCTTTTGTAGAGAATTTTCTGTAAAGTCCGTAAGCCTCTTTTCCATAAAAACTCATCGCCATTACTTTATTGTTGTTTTCAGGAATCGTCACGCGCATGCCGTCCCAAATAAATTTTCTTGAAGAAGTCCAGGCAAAATCACGAACGTCATTCGCTTCAAAAATCCAGGTTTTTCTTTGTTTGGAGTGATTTTTTTCTGCTTTTTTGGCTTCGTCTAATGTTACAATTTCTACCGGTTCATTAGAGTTTTCAGCCTTTCTATATCTCGCTAATTGTTCTGATGACAAAACTTGATCGTAGTTTTTACATTCGCCTGTTCCACCAACAACGTGATCGGCAGGAACATTCATTTTGACTTTATAATTTCCGAAAACCAAGGCAAACTCACCACGTCCTGTGAACTGATGATTCTGCCAGCCGTGAAAATCACTGTAAACACACATTCTCGGGAACCATTGTGTGATGGTGTAAAGGTCGTTGCCATCTTCAGCAAAATATTCGTAACCACCTCTTCCACCTTTTTCGATACGATTCGGGATGTTGTAATTCCAATTAATTTTAAAAACGAATTTCTCTCCTTTTTTCAAAGCTTTTGGAAGGTCGATACGCATCATTGTTTTGTTGACAACATAATTTAATGGATTTCCGGAAACGTCGGTTACTTTTTCCAGATTTACCCCATAACCATTATCTGCAACAGGGAGTTCGGAAGCTTTTACTTTATCGATAACTACTTTTTTCGGAAGCGTAGAAGAAACTGCATAATCTGCATTTTTCACAGAAGACTGCTCATTTTCGTCCAACTGAAGCCAAAGATAATCCAGATCGTCCGGTGAATTGTTGTAATAAGTGATGGTTTCCGAACCCTTCAGATTTCTTTTATCTTCGTCCAAATAAGCTTCGATATCGTAATCTGCACGTTGTTGCCAGTAAGCGTGACCAGCCGAGCCAGAAGCGGTTCTGTAAACATTGGGAGTTGGGAGAATGGTTCCGAGCTGTTCAAATTTGTTCCCGTGATTGCTTCCCGGATTATTTTGGATATTCTGCGCCGAAACAACAGCAGAACAGAATACAAGTCCTAAAACTTTTAACTTCATTTTTTCAAAACAATTAGATAATTCTTTACAAGTAATCAAATTTAGGGAATTGTTACGAATGAAATAAAGATTCGTATTTATTTTTACCAGTAAAGATTAATTCTAAATAGCATAGTCTTAATACACTGAATCACTCGCAGCCCGAGCTGAGTGGAGCTCATTTTTTGGATGGACTTTGGGGAGGTAAAAATAGCGGGAACGGAGCGCGGAAAAGCTGCCCAAATTGAAATAATTGTGGTTTCCAATAATTGATTTTGATAAAATTAAATCGAGATTTAAAAAGGCAATCGTTCCAAAGTCATTTTGAGCGCCAATGCGAAAACTCCCGATGAAACGAATAAAATCCAGTCTTTTCTATTCACCCGGAAAAGTTTGAGCAGAATGAAAAGCAGGATTAAAATCACAATGACCAAGACAATCTGACCCAACTCCAAACCAATATTGAAGCCCAAAAGTGGAACGAAGATACTTTGTTCTTTAGCTAGCATCATTCTCGCAGTATTCGCAAATCCCATCCCGTGAATCAAACCAAAAATCAAAGCTAAATAGTAGTTGAGACTCATCAGCTTTTTCTGATTACTTTTCATCAAAATATTGCCTAAAGCGGTGATGACAATAGTCAAAGGAATCAGAAACTCGACCCAATTTCCGGGAACTCGAAGAACATTAAGTGTACTCAACGCCAAAGTGATGGAATGTCCGATGGTAAAAGCGGTTACGAGAATCAGGATTTTTTTGAAATCGTTGTAGGAATAAACTGCAATCAGTGCCAAAATAAAAAGCTGATGATCCAGCGCATCCAGAGAAATAATGTGTTCCCAACCGAGTTTCAAGTAAAAAATAAAATCCTGCATCCTGTCATTTTAAAAAAGAATTACGAAAATAATGATTAATTTCGACTTAAATTTTGGGTCTGATGAAGAACTTTTTCTTTGCAATTGCTATTTTTTCTTTGGCTTTGGCGCTTTTCTCTTTCAAATTTCATCCTTATCACGTTGGCTCTATGGAATTTAATTACAGCCAAAAATCAAAAACCTTTGAAGTTTCCGGACGATTTTTCATGGATGATTTGGAGAATGCTATTAATAAAAAATATGGAAAAAATCTTCATTTCCTGAATCCAAAATCTGAAAAGGAAATGAATGAAGCGCTAAAAAACTATGCCTCAGAATATGTGAAATTGAAAGTGAACAATCAATTTGTGAAAGTTAATTTTGTTGGTTACGAGGAAGATAAGGAAAGTGTTGACATTTTTCTGGAATCTGAAACTGTTTCTAATCCTAAAAAAATTGAAACTGCAGTCAGTTTTCTTTATAACCTTTTTGATGACCAGATGAATATCATTCACATTGTCATAAAAGGTCAACGTAAAAGTGAAAAACTGAATTATCCTGACCGTTATCTTTTTCAGGAATTTTGATTGAAAATAGTTATCGTTTTTATCAATAATCAAATCAAAGTGCGATTAAGAAAAGGTTTAAAGACTCATCAATTGCAATTTTAAATTAATTACGTTGAAATAATTTGGTACTAAAGAATAAAATGTTCTAATTTTGCTAACGCTGTTAGAAATAATACAAAATGGGAGTTCACGAACGTCGTCAAAGAGAAAAAGAATCTATACGCGCCAATATTTTGGACGCTTCTTTTAATTTGGCTAAAACAGAGGGTTGGGCTTCGCTTTCCATTAGAAAGATTGCGGATGCGATAGAATACAGTGCACCAGTTGTTTACGATTATTTTGAAAATAAAGAAGCTATTCTTTATGAAATTTCATTAAACGGGTTTCATCAATTACATATCGAATTATTGAAAGCACAGAAAAAACACGATGAGCCAGAAGATCAATTGACTGCTATTGTGGATGCTTACTGGAAATTTGCTTTCAAGAATAAAGAATATTATCAATTGATGTTTGGGCTGGGAATGCAGTGTAGCGGAAAAGGAATGATGAAGGAAGAGTTTTCTTCGTTTCAGGATATGCTTTATGAACGCACTTTGGAAATCATCAATAAAAAAGGATCGAATCCCGATAATGCTTGTCATTCTTCTCATGCTTTATTTTCAGCCGTTCACGGGTTGATATCTATTATGATGATGAGAAATGCGGATATTCCTTCTACAATGAACAAAACAACATTAGACGAAACTGTTTCAGCTTTTATTAAGTCATTGTAATTTTTTTTTGATTTACAAATTAACACCGTTAGGAAAATTAACATTAAATTAATGTAGTATTTGGTTCAAAGTTCAAAATTTGAAGAAATCAAATTTGTCTTAAAACATTAACACTGTTAGTTATACTAACGTATTATTATCAATTTTAATAGATTAAATCATTATGAAAACCACAATATAAACCCAATCCAATATTATATTTTTTTAAACAAATTATTAACACTGTTAGGAAATATAACTATAAAACTATTAAGAACATATTTAACTAAACTTAATTCATATCTCAAAATGAAAACTATTACTCAACTAAAATTTATTGTACTTCTATCAAGTATTATACTTTTACAAAATTGTACCAAAGCGGCAGAAGGTGCAGGTGCGCCACCACCAGCTCCGGAATTACCTGTCTACACCGTAATCACTTCCAATACTTCGACTTTTCAGGAATTCCCGACTGCATTGGAAGGTAAAAATAATGTGGAAATCAGATCTCAGGTGGATGGTTATCTGGACAAAATTTATGTGGAAGAAGGTGCATTCGTGAGAGCGGGACAACCTCTTTTCAAAATAGATTCCAGATCTTACGGCGAGCAGGTAAATATGGCAAGTGCCAACCTTCAGGCTGCCAACGCGAATATCCAAAAAATGAAAGTCGAAGTAGACCGGTTAACAACTTTGGTTGCTGAAAAAGTAGTTTCTGATGTTCAATTGAAAACAGCGAAAGCGAATTACGCAGTTGCAGTTGCAACAGCAGCACAGGCAAAAGCTGCTTTGGGAGGTTCTAGAATCACCAATGGATTTACTACAATCACAGCACCTGTTAGCGGTTATCTTGGTAGAATTCCTTACAAAAAAGGAAGCCTGATCTCCAAAACTGATCCTACTCCATTGACTTTCGTTTCTGACATCAGCGAGATTTATGCTTATTTCTCCATAAGTGAAATCGATTTTATTGCTTTCCAAAAGAAATATGTCGGCGCAACGCTGGAAGAAAAAATGAGAAATATGCCTTTGGTAGATTTGGTAATTGCAGACAACTCCACTTATTCTGAAAAAGGAAAAATGAAAATGATTGATGGGCAATTTGATAAAAGTACTGGTGCAATCACGGTTCGTGCAACGTTCCCCAATCCAAACGGAACTTTGAGAAGCGGAAACACAGGAAAAGTGAGAATGCCTCAATTATTGTCAGATGCAGTTGTTATTCCGCAAGAATCGACATTCGAAATTCAGGATAAAACTTACGTTTACGTTCTTGGAAAAGACAAAACGGTTACTAGCAAACCAATTACAATTTCAGGAAAAACTGAGCATTATTATTTCATTTCCGAAGGACTTAAAAAAGGCGACCAAATCGTATTTACAGGTTTAGGCAGCTTGAAAGATGGCGCACCAATCAAACCAAAAATGATTTCTTCTGACAGCCTATTAACAGCGACGCCTTTGTAAATCACTCATTAACAGAAGACTTAAAACTATACTTCTTATGCTAAAACAATTTATAGAAAGACCCGTACTTTCAACGGTTATTTCGATCATCTTATTATTATTGGGATTGCTTTCGGTCTTCCAACTGCCGATCACATTGTTCCCAGACATTGCGCCACCAAGCGTTCAGGTAACGGCATCTTATCCTGGTGCAAACGCCGAAGTTGTTGCCCGTTCTGTTGCGAATCCCATTGAGGAAGCTGTAAACGGTGTGGAAAATATGACTTACATGACATCCAATTCCAGCAACGATGGATCATTGACTTTAAATATCTATTTCAAACAAGGCTCAGATCCGGATAATGCCGCAGTTAACGTTCAAAACAGGGTTTCCAAAGCGATGAGCCAGCTTCCGCAAGAGGTTGTTCAGGCTGGGATTTCTACTCAGAAAGTTCAGAACAGTTTCATTATGTTTATGGGAATCACGAGTGATGATCCTAAACAATATGACGAGCTTTTTCTTCAGAATTATATGAAGATCAATATCATCCCACAATTGCAACGTATTCCGGGAGTTGCTCAGGCTCAGGTTTTTGGTTCAAAAGATTATTCGATGAGAATCTGGCTGAAACCCGATCGTTTGGCAGATAACAATCTCTCGCCTCAGGAAGTTCTAGCCGCTGTCAAAAACAGTAATCTTGAAGCAGCGCCCGGACGTTTCGGACAGGGCAGCAAGGAAACTTATGAATATATTCTTAAATATAAAGGAAAATTAAACAAAAACGAAGACTACGAAAACATTGTTGTAAAAGCCAATAGTGACGGTTCTTTCCTAAGACTGAAAGAT
Source organism: Epilithonimonas zeae (assembly GCF_023278365.1). NCBI lineage: Bacteria > Pseudomonadati > Bacteroidota > Flavobacteriia > Flavobacteriales > Weeksellaceae > Epilithonimonas > Epilithonimonas zeae. Next base: position 1,052,590 of record NZ_CP075338.1, read on the forward strand.
GTGGCAAGAGTGGAATTTGGCTCTTACAGTTACACCGCAGCGAACAGAGTGGATGGGAAACCGGTTGCAGGTTTTGCGATTCTTCAGACAGCTGGATCTAATGCCAACGAGATTTTAACGGAAGTTGAAAGACAGGTTGAAGAGTTCAAAACAACGTTGCCAAAAGGTGTGAAACCAATCATTATGTACAATTCCAAAGACTTTTTGGATGCGTCTATCCATCAGGTGGTGGAAACTTTGGTGATTGCATTTATTTTGGTTTTCATCGTGGTATATATTTTCCTTCAGGATTTCAGATCGACTTTAATTCCGGCGATTGCTGTTCCTGTTGCGATTATCGGTACATTTTTCTTCCTGAATTTATTCGGATTCAGTATCAATATGTTGACTTTGTTTGCTTTGGTTCTCGCAATTGGAATCGTCGTCGATGATGCGATTGTAGTTGTGGAGGCTGTCCATTCCAAGATGGAACATACTGGACTTCCAGTCGATCAAGCAACAAGAGAATCGATGAGCGAAATTTCAGGTGCGATTATTTCGATTACTTTGGTGATGTCTGCGGTTTTCGTTCCGGTTGGCTTTATGCAAGGTCCTGCGGGTGTTTTCTACAGACAGTTTGCTTTCACATTAGCGATTGCGATTTTGATTTCTGCTATTAATGCATTGACATTGAGCCCCGCTTTATGTGCACTTTTACTGAATGATCCACAAGGAGAACACGGCGAACACGGTCACAAAACTGGATTTGGAGCCAGATTTTTCAACGCTTTTAATACAAGTTTTAATAATCTGACCAAAAAATATATTTACAGTCTCAAATTCTTAATCAAAAACAAATGGGTAAGTGTTGGCGGACTGGTTTTGATTACGGCTATTACTGTATTTTTGGTAAATAAAGCACCTTCTGGATTTATCCCGACAGAAGATCAGGGTTTCGTTTTATATGCTGTGAACACGCCTCCGGGAAGTTCATTGGAAAGAACCAACAAAGCAACAGAACAAATCGATAAAATTGTAAATGGCGAAAAAGCGACCAACCATCTTTGGGTTGCAGATGGACTGAATTTCATCAGTAATGCCAACGCATCGCCCTACTCTGCCGGTTTCATCAAGCTGAAAGATTATGAAGATCGTGGCGATGTAAAAGATCCTGATCAGATTGCAGCGGGATTGACAGGAAAAGTAGCACAAGTAAAAGATGCGAGCGCTTTCTTCTTCAACTTCCCTACTGTTCAGGGTTTTGGTAACGTTTCCGGTTTCGAATTTATGTTGCAGGACAAAACCAACGGTTCTTTTGAACAATTGGGAACCACAACGCAGGCTTTCATCGGTGAATTGATGAAACGTCCGGAAATTGCTTTTGCATTCACAACTTATGCAGCAGGAAATCCTCAATACACGATTGAAGTTGATGCCGACAAAGCCAATCAGTTAGGCGTTTCTGTAACCGATTTGATGCAGACAATGCAGATTTATTATGGAAGTAGTTTCGTTTCAGATTTCAACAGATTTGGAAAATACTACAGGGTGATGGCTCAGGCTGATGTTCCTTACAGAACCGATGCTAACTCGTTGGAAGGAATTTATGTTAAAAATAATCAAAGTGAAATGGTTCCTGTAAAAACGTTGGTGACTTTGAAAAGATCTTTCGGACCAGAAACCGTGACTCGTAATAACCTGTTCAATGCTGTCACCATCAACGGAACTCCGAAACCTGGCTACAGTACAGGTGACGCCATCAAAGCAGTTGAAGAAACTGCGAAAATGTCTTTGCCAAGAGGTTACGGATACGAATGGACGGGAATCACGCGTGAAGAGCGACAAACTGGTGGACAAACCGCTTTCATTTTTATGTTGAGTATTTTGTTTGTTTACTTTTTATTAGCTGCACAGTACGAGAGTTACATCCTGCCTTTCGCTATTATTTTAACTATTCCTACAGGTATTTTCGGGGTTTATGCTTTCACAGGATTGGCTGGAATTGATAATAATATTTACGTTCAGGTTGGATTGATTATGCTTGTCGGATTATTGGCAAAAAATGCGATTCTGATTGTGGAATTCGCTGTTCAAAGAAGACACGCAGGTAAAACTTTGATTGAGTCTGCACTCCAAGCTTCGAGGCTGAGATTGAGACCAATTTTGATGACATCGTTTGCGTTCATCATTGGAATGTTGCCGTTGGTTTGGTCACAAGGTGCGGCTGCGAAAGGAAATCACTCCATTGGAATCAGTACAGTTGGTGGGATGTTGACAGGTGTAGTTTTTGGGATTTTCATCATTCCTGTGATGTATGTGATTTTCCAATACTTGCACGAAAAAATGCCTAGCAGAAAGAAACGCAGACTAAAAAAAGAAAAAGCGGCTTTGAATTATATTTAAAAACGTGAATCAAAATTATGGTATTGTTTTGGGCAGCTTTTCCGCCTTCCGCTCCCAATCTTTTTTGCAAGACGTTTTCTCATTAATTAGAAATTGAGAACAAGCAAAAAAGGATTTCCGCTCAAGTCGGGCTGCGAAAGATTGAATGTCCAAAACAATTCATAAATAAAATTTATAAGAAAGAAAATCTATGAACATCATATCAAAAATAAAAGAAATTTTGGTTTCGACAGCAGTTGTGGCGAGCGCCGTTTCCTGTATGCCAAAATTAGCGTTGGACAAAGTGAGTCCAGATGTGCCGGAGAAATTCCAATATACGGCAACGGCCGATACAGCGAGCGTTGCGAATCTGGAATGGCGACAGTTTTTCAACGACCCTATTTTACAAGGTTTAATAGAAAAGGGGATCAAAAATAATTATGATTTACAAATTGCCTTGAAGCAAGTTGCCTCTTCGCAGGAACGTTTGAAACAAGCGAAATATATGCAATATCCGGATGTGGGTTTCGGAGTTTCTGCCCAGATTTCCAAACCTTCCAAGAATAGTATGAACGGACAAAGTCTGAACTTATTTTTAGGACAAAGTCACGTTGAGGATTATAATGCGGCGTTCAATCTGTCGTGGGAAGCTGATATTTGGGGAAAAATCAAAAACCAACAAGAGGTTTCTAAAATGCAATATCTGCAAACTTATGAAGCGACAAAAGCGATTCAGACCCAAGTGGTGGCAGCTATTGCACAAGGTTACTACAACCTTCTCATGCTGGATAAACAACTACAAATTGCAAAATCGAATTTGGAATTGAGTACCAATACGCTTTCTATCACAGAAAAAATCTGGAAAAGTGGCGATGCTACTTCTTTGGGGATTCAACAATCTAAAGCTCAAAAAGAATATACAGAACTTTTGATTACACAACTGGAGCAAAATATTGCCATTCAGGAAAATGCGTTGAGTATTTTGGTAGGCGAAAATCCGACAAAAATCAACAGAACGATTGAAATGTCGGACACTTCCCTACCTCAAAATTTATCTGCAGGATTACCAGCAGCAATGGTAAGCCGCCGTCCGGATGTTCGTCAGCAGGAACTGGTTTTGCTGGAATCCAATGCTTTGATTGGAATTGCCCAAGCGAATATGTATCCATCCTTGAAAATCACTGCAAATGGAGGTGTAAATTCTTTCAAAATTGATAATTGGTTTCAGATTCCGGCATCGTTGTTTGGTTCTGCTTTAGGAGGATTGACTCAACCTATTTTCCAAAAAAGACAATTAAAAACTGATTTGAATGTAGCTAAAATACAAAGAGAGAAAAATGTTTTGGCATTTCGTCAATCTGTCCTGAATGCTGTCGGCGAAGTTTCTGATGCATTGGTTTCTAATGAAAGCTTGAAAGTTCAGGAACAAAAGGCAAGCGAACAAGTTTCAACATTGAAAGATGGAATAAAAAGCGCTGAACTACTTTATAAAAGCGGAATGGCAAATTACCTAGAAGTGATTGTTGCTCAAGGTAATTCTCTACAAGCTGAACTGAATCTTGCTTCTGTAAAAAGACAAAGACTGAGCAGTATTGTTGACCTTTACCGAGCGCTTGGTGGTGGTTGGAAGTAATTTCTATATTTAAATTAAATTATTAAAAAAATGCAGTCTTTTGGGACTGCATTTTTTGTTTTTGAGTAAGATATTTTTAATTCAAATATTTAGCAACTTTCTGTTCCAAATCTTCCAGATCAAAAGGTTTAGCTACAAAATCATCTGCCTGAGCACTTGTTGCCAAAGCTTCAATATCATTATTGGCTGTGACGTAAATTACCGGAATGTGTTTAAATTCTTCCTGACTTTTCAAAAGTTTTGTCGCTTCTATCCCTCCAATGTTCGGGATCCAGTTATCCATCAGAATAATATCCGGATGAAACTCCGACACTTTTTCGAGAATATTATGCGAAGTTTGCGATATATCGACTTCGTAACCACCATCTTCAAAAATAATAGAAATCAGTTCCAGAAGTGTGGTATCATCATCAAAGATTAATATTTTTTTCTTGTTCATATAAAGTTAATTTAAAATCTATATTTTATTATTTTTATTTAGTTCATTAAGTTGGATTGGAAGATTTTCAGAAGTTATCAATTGATTAAATCTTACTCGTTCCACAGCTTGTCTTGGCATATAATCTACTTGCGCTGTATCAGGATTTTGTATCCATATTTTACCTCCATTCTTTTTGATTTGCTGTAAACCTTCGACGCCATCAGAATTGGCTCCCGACAAAAGAACAGCTAACAATTTGTCACCAAATACTTCTGCAGCAGAACTGAAAGCTATATCAATTGACGGGCGGGAAAAATGCAGCTTCTCTGATCTGTCCAGTGAAACATTTGTTTTGTCATCAAACAACATATGGTAATCGGCCGGAGCAATGTAAATTTTATTGATTTCTATTTCTGTTTTATCTTCTATTTCTATGACTTCTATCTTAGAATATTGTTGTAATAATGATGGTAAAATACTTACAGATTGTGCTTTGCGATGAACAACCAATACGATAGAAAAATTCAAATCCGTATCCAGATTTCTTATGAGTTCTATTATCACTTGCAAACTGCCGGCTGATCCTCCTATAATCACTAATTCTGTTTCCATCCTTATTGTATTAATTGTGATCTGCTTTTTTCCAAATCTTCTGATCATCCAACTGCTGATATCGCTTTTGAAGATGAGAAAATCTCAACGTTTCCTTCGTACCCAACGCCAGATAACCAAGATTCTCCAAACTATCATCAAAAAGATGGAAAACTCTTTCTTGTAGTCGCTTATCAAAATAGATCAAAACATTACGACAAATAATCAATTGAAAACTATTGAAAGAACTATCTGAAACTAAATTATGCGTTGATAGTATCATCTTTTCTTTCAGATTTTTATCAAATTTTGCACTGTCATAATTGGCTGTATAATAATCTGAAAAATCTTTTTTTCCACCGGAAAGTATATAATTTTCAGAATAAATCTTCATCTGATTAATCGGAAACACACCTGAACTTGCTGTCTCTAAAACCGACGGATTAATATCTGTAGCATAAATCAAAGACTTGTTATAAAGACCTGCTTCTTTCAATAAAATCGCGACCGAATAAGCTTCTTCTCCTGTAGAACATCCTGCTACCCAAATTCTTATCAGCGGATAAGTCCCCAGCTGTGGTAAAACTTTTTCTCTCAGAGCTTTGAAGAAATGGGGATCTCTAAACATCTCGGTGACATTGACAGTGATTTCTTCTATGAAATGTTTCAAATAACCCGGATCATTAACGATTTTATACCGCAATTCAGCAAAACTCGTGAACTTATCTATCAGACAAATTCGGTTGACTCTTCGTTTAAAAGAGGCTCTGCTGTAAAGTGAAAAATCATAACCATAAACCTCATGAACATCTTTGATAAGGTGCTCTACTTCGTGATCTAAGACAATATTGGGTTCTAACATTTATGACTTTTTTTCTATGGCAATCAATAACTGATCCACATTAATCGGTTTGATAATATAATCGTCTGCTCCGGCTTCCAAACATTTCTCACGGTCTTGCGCCATTGCTTGTGCTGTTACAGCAATAATAGTTTTATCTTTTATCGCAGGCGTTTTACGAATGATTTTCATTGCCTGATACCCATCCATATCAGGCATCATCATATCCATCAAAACAATAGTGATATTACTGTCTTTTTTTAAGATATCAATTGCTTCTTGACCCGTTGCTGCAGTTTCAGTGGTATAATGTCTGGCTTTCAAAGTCAGTTTTAAAGCAAAAATATTTCGTGGATCATCATCCACTATCAGAACTTTTTTATTCATTGAAAAATTAACTTTCGTATAACCAAACACGTAATAATGATAATAACTGATCGATATCCACAGGCTTGGAAATGTAATCCGACGCACCTGCAGCCATACATTTGTCCCTATCGCCAATCATAGATTTGGCAGTAACAGCAATGATAGGAAGTTTTGAAAATTTTGGAAGTTTTCGGATTTCCCGAATTGATTCATAACCATCCATCTCCGGCATCATCATATCCATTAGAACTACATCAATATCCGGATTTTTTTCAATTTGTTCTAAGGCTTGTTTGCCATCCATAGCCAAGACCACTTCTACTTTATACTTTTCCAATGATTTTGTTAATGAGAAAATATTTCGGGCATCGTCATCGGTAATCAGGATCTTTTTGCCACTCAAAACCTCTGTCAATGATCCCAGAGTTTTGCTTCTGGATTCTTCCGCATTATTTTTCTCCTCAACCAAGTGCAAAAACAATCCAACTTCATCTAAAATCCTCTGGTAAGAATGCGCTGTTTTCACAACAATAGAATCTGCATATTGTTTGATTTTCAGTTCTTCCGCATTAGACAAACTATGTTCTGTGAAAATGATGATTGGTAAGTTCTCCAGACCTTCATAACTTTTGATTGATTCTACAATCTCGTACTCTCTGCCTTTGAAAGCGCCAATGTCCAAAATCACACAATCGACTCTATTAGAAACCAAAGCATTAACACTGTCTTCCACATTATTTTCTACCGATAACGAAATGTTATAATTACTCAAAAAGAAAGACAAAGCTGTTGCGTGTTTCGCATTTTCTTCCACAATCAGGACTTTTTGAGGTGATTTTCTGATGACTTCCTCTATTTTTTTAAAAACATTGTTCATTTGATCCAGAGCCACAGGTTTACTGATAAAATCAATGGCACCTTTCATCAGACTTTCCTTTTTAGCGCGCATTACAGACATCATATGTACCGGAATATGTCTTGTCTCATCAATTGATTTGAGATCGTCCATCACTTGCCAGCCATTTTTTACAGGCAGTTGTATATCTAATAAAATTGCGGATGGACGATATTGTATCGCAAAAGGAACGGCTTGATCGCCGCGCACAGAAACCACAGCTTTATAATTTTGTTTTCTGGCATATTTCAGTAAAGCTTTTGCAAAATTGGTATCATCTTCTACAATCAAGATCACTTTATCATCTTCTTTGATAGAATTTCTGTCGTCTTCTATATCTTCCGGAATTTCTAAAATCGGAGTTTTCAATAATTCAATAGGATCTTCTTCGCCCAAAATAGTCTGGATTTTTTCCACATCATCTTTGATGACATCTACCAAATCCTGATTATTATCAAAATGAATGACTTCAACAGGTTTCACAGTCGGAATTCTGAAACTAAATTCACTTCCCTCATTCAGCTGACTGGTTACTGATAATTCTCCACCTAATAATCTTGCAATCTCACGGCTGATTGATAATCCCAAACCTGTTCCTCCAAACTTTCTTCTGGTAGAACCATCGGCTTGTTGGAAAGCTTCGAAAATAATATTCTGTTTCTCTTCCGGAATTCCGATTCCCGTATCTTTCACTGAGAATATAATTGAATTCTGATTTTTCGGATCGTTTTTAATATTTAGATTAATGCTTCCTTTCTCTGTGAATTTGATAGCGTTGGACATTAGATTTCTCAAGACCTGATCCAAACGCAATCTGTCGGTTTCTATATTTTTTTGAACATCTTTGTCCACATTAATATTGAACTGAAGTTCCTTTTGATGAATAATTGGATTAAAGAGATTTCGCAAATCTTTTACCACTTCTTCTAACGAAACGTCCTGATGTTCCAAAGTCATTTTCCCCGATTCGATTTTGGCTAAATCTAAGATTTCATCAATCAAAGTTAGAAGACTTGTTCCGGAGCTTTGGATGACTTTTGCGGATTCGATTTGATCTTCGTTTAGATTTTCATCCGGATTTTCAGCCATTAATCTTGAAAGCAAAAGAATCGAGTTCAAAGGAGTTCGCAGCTCGTGCGACATATTCGCAAGGAATTCTGATTTATATTTGGTGCTTAAAGCCAATTCCTCAACTTTTCGCTGAATTTCTGCATTACGTTCACCAATCAAATGATTTTTTTCTTCCAGCAAAGTAGAACGTTCTTCTAATTCTAAATTAGATTGTAGTAATTCCTCCTGCTGAACCTTCAACTCTTCTTCAGAAGCTTGTAATTTTTGAGTTTGCGCTTCCAGTTCGGTGTTCAGATTTTCTAGTTCAGAATGCTGAACCTGTAGTTCTTCTGCCTGAGTCTGTGTTTCTTCCAACAGACGTTGCTCTTCTTCACGGCTTTTTGCAACATTCAGGGCTATACCGATATTTCTGCAGGCTTCTACAAAATATTCAACTTTATCTTCATCAAAATTAGAAGTTGAACTCAGTTCCAAAACACCATAATTATAGCTTCCGGAAATAATAGGAATCAACAAAATATTATTAACATTGATCTTACTACCAGCAAAACTAATAGCAATATTATCATCGTTAAAATCATTAAAGACTTTCAATTCTTTATTTTGAAAAACCTGTCCAACCATACCTTCACCAGGTTCGAAGGTTTTTTTCATATGATCTTCCAAACCATAGGCTGAGCTGAGTTTCAATCTTCCTTCTTCATTCAAATAAATTGCACCATTGATACAGCCTCCGTAATCGATTAAATTCTTCAGAGAATCTTTGGTGACTTCCTTCACAGTTTTGTTTCCAGACAAAGAATCATTCAGTAACACCAAACCTTTTTGTCGCCATTCGCTCTTATTAATTTTGTCGAATGAAGTTTTGAGAGAATCCGTCATATGATTGAGAGATTCTACCAAATCACCCAAATCATCTTGCGAATTATCCACTGCTTTTTGACTGTAATCTCCATTGGAAACTCTATTTGCAATTTGTTTTATTGCATTCACACGTCTTGAAATTTCCAAATCTTTTGCAGTAAGTTCTTTTTCCAATTTATCTCTTCGGATCAGATCTGACTTCAGTTTTGCATAGAAAGAAGCGGTAACAATAACTGCTGCAATGGCCGATAAAATGATGAACAAAACTGTCATATTGGACGATCTTGTCAAATCAATATTCTTAATCTCCAACTGTTGCTCTTCATATTTCACAAACTCGGCAACCAGATTTCGACATCTGTCCATATAAACTTTACTGGTCAGGATTTGCTCCTGAGTCATCACCAATCCATTATGTTTGTTTTCTACAAATTGCTTAAGATTGCTGATATTAATATTACCATTTTCCTCCAGTTTATTGAGACGGTCCAGTTGAACTTTATCATCAATATCCAAAGCTTTTGCTTTTTCTATAGCTTTAGAAAACTCAACCAAACTCTTGTTATAAGGTTCCAAGAAAGTTTCTCTGCCGGTTAGCTGATAACCTCTGTTTCCTGTTTCCGCATCCAAAAGTGCTACCAAAACATCTTTCACAGCTGTGATAGAACGTCGGCTTGCAGAGAGCTTTTCTCTATTGTCCATTTGTTTTTGTATACTCCAGTAAGAGGCTACGGAACTGGCAATTAATATCAAAAGTGACAGCCCGACTCCTATCTGAAGATTTCTGATAATTTTCTTTGGCATAAAGAATTTAGTTTAATGGTAAAGTGAAATAAAATGTAGAACCTTCTCCCAGCTCGCTGGAAACACCGATTGTCCCGTGGTGCTGATTAATAATTTCTGAACAGATATAAAGTCCGATTCCCAGACCTTGAAACTGCAGAGACGATTCTTCAACACGATAAAACTTCTGGAAAACATATTCCTGTTTGAAATCCGGAATCCCAATCCCAAAGTCTGTTACGCTGATTCGAACTTCTTTTTCGTCGGTAAAAGTGGTGACAATAATCTGATGATTTTCAGGAGAATATTTGATAGCATTGGTTAAGAAATTAATCAAAACCTGCTCTATTCTTATCTTATCAAGCGGAATCATAAAATCCGGTTTCACGCCGTGACGTTCGATTTTAACATCGCTTCCACTCGTATGCAGAATCGTTTCAAGAGCATTTTCCAGAACCTGATTCAGATTTTCCGGTTTTTTATTAATCTTTAATTTTCCGTTCTCTATTTTGGAAACATCAAGCAAATCTGTAATCAAACTGTTCAGTTTATCGATTTGGTCTAATGTTTTTTGGACGTACATCAATTCAGAATTTTCATCGTTCTGCTTTAGTTTACGACTTAGTAATTGAGTGTAAGCTTTTATACTTGTCAAAGGCGTTTTCAGCTCGTGGCTGGCAATACTTAGGAACTCGTCTTTTTCTTTCTCGATTCTTTTTTGATCATCGATATCCGTGAAAGTCCCTACCCAATTTTTGATATTTTCACCTTCAAAAACAGGCGACATTCTCAGCAAATGATAGCGGTAAACTTGATTTTTGATATTCTTGATTCTGATTTCCAGCTCCAGCGCTTTGCCCCTTTTTCTACATTCTTCAAACTGCTCTCGGATATTGTGATCGTCCGGATGAGTTTCCGGAAAATCTTTTTCATTTTCAGAATATTGATACCATTTGCAATTAACAAAATCGACTTCGCCATTTTCATTAAGCGTAAAAGCGATTTGAGGTAAAGCCTGCAACATCAAATGAAAATGATCAATCTGAGATTTCATGGTTGCCTGCGCTTCCTTTCGTCCTCTGTTTTCCAGCTCCAGATTGTGCTGTGTTTTCTTCATCGCAAGATTGTTCTCCTGCAGATTGTAAAACGTTTTTGCTTTTAATAAAAGAATATCCGGATCAACGGGTTTGGTAACATAATCTTTACCTCCGGATTTATAGCCTTGGGTAATGAATTTTTTCTCGATGCTGACTGCTGAAAGAAAAATGATCGGAACATCTTTGGTTTTGCTGTAACCTGATAAATTTTCAGCAACTTCGAAACCATCCATATCCGGCATCTGAACATCCAGAATTACCAAAGAATAGTCATTTTTAAGCGCTTTCCCCAAAGCCTCTTCACCTGAAAGTGCTGTATCTACTTCAAAATCATTGGACTCTAATAATTTTTTTAAAGAAAATATATTATTGGGATTATCATCAACAATTAAGACCATAAAATTTTAAAATGAACTGATTATTATATTTCATTTATGTAGTTACCAAAAATACTTACAATATTCCAATAAAGCATTATTTTTATAAAATCAACATAAATAAACTCGAAAAATTAGCCTAGCAAAAACACAGCCAACTTTGCTTATTTCTGACAATTTTTAGTGATTCATCTATTTTCACATGCTTATCTTTGCAAAAACTTTTCTTTTGAAAGACATTCTTCTCATCACTCCGCCTTTTACCCAACTGAATACGCCCTATCCCGCGACGGCTTATATTAAAGGTTTTCTGAATACCAAAAATATATCCAGTCACCAGATAGATCTTGGGATTGAGGTGATTTTGGAGTTATTTTCCAAGAATGGACTTCAGAAAGTTTTCAATGTTTCGATTGATCTTTATAATGTTTCTGAAAATTCTCAAAGGATATTTGCCCTGCGAGAAGAATACATCAAAACCATAGATCAGGTGATTCTTTTTTTACAGAATCAAAATCCAACTTTGGCGAGACAGATTTGTTCGATGAATTTCCTTCCGGAAGCTTCCCGCTTCAATCAGTTGGATGATATGGAATTTGCTTTCGGGAATATGGGTTTGCAGGATAAAGCAAAACATTTGGCAACCTTATATTTAGAAGATCTTTCCGATTATATTGTGGAGAATATTGATTCCGATTTTGGATTCAGCAGGTATGCCGAAAGACTAGGAAAGAGTGCTAATTCTTTTGATGAATTATATTCTAAAATCAATAATGCTAATAGTTTTATTGATGAAATTACCTTAGACATTTTAAAGAAAAAATTAGAATTGGTTCAGCCAAAATTGGTTTGCTTTTCTGTCCCTTTTCCCGGAAATTTGTATTCTGCTTTCCGATGTGCCAAGTTGATTAAAGAAAATTATCCTGGCATCAAAACCGCAATGGGTGGTGGTTTTCCAAATACTGAATTAAGAGATATTAAAGATAAACGCGTTTTTGAATTCATAGACTTTATCACATTAGACGACGGCGAATTACCACTTGAATTGGTTTATCAGAATATTTGCAATACTGAGAATCTAGAAGCTGAATATAAAAGAACATTCCTTCTCGAAAATGGAGAAGTTACTTATAAAAACAATTCCAAAAAACACGATTACAAACAAGCCGAAGTTGGAACGCCGGATTATTCGGACTTACAATTAGACCATTATATTTCTGTGATAGAAGTTGCCAATCCGATGCACAGCTTGTGGAGCGACGGGCGATGGAATAAGCTAACGATGGCACACGGTTGCTATTGGGGCAAGTGTACTTTTTGTGATATTTCTTTGGATTATATCCGTATTTACGAACCTATTTCTGCCAAAATTTTGGTGGACAGAATGGAAGAACTCATCCAAACGACAGGTGAAACAGGATTCCATTTTGTGGATGAAGCAGCGCCTCCAGCTTTGATGCGAGAAGTTGCTCTGGAAATATTGAGAAGAAATCTCGTTGTGACTTGGTGGACGAACATTCGATTTGAAAAAAGCTTTACGCAAGATTTGTGTTTCCTTTTGAAAATATCAGGTTGTGTCGCAGTTTCTGGCGGTTTGGAAGTAGCGAGTGACCGATTGCTAAAACTAATAGACAAAGGCGTTTCCGTAGATCAGGTAGCTAGAGTGACAAGAAACTTCACCGAAGCTGGGATTATGGTCCACGCTTATCTGATGTATGGCTACCCGACTCAAACCATTCAGGAAACGGTGGATTCTCTCGAGATGGTTCGACAATTGTTTGAGATGGGCATTTTACAAAGTGGTTTTTGGCATCAGTTTGCGATGACCGCACATTCCCCAGTGGGACAAAATCCAGAAGAGTTTGGCGTTACACCTATCAAGCAAGAGATTTTGTTTGCCAACAACGACATCGATTTTGTTGATAAAACAGGCATTGATAATAGCAAGTTCAGTTTTGGGCTGAAAAAATCTTTGTTCAACTATATGCACGGGATTAACTTCGAAATGCCTTTGCAGGATTGGTTTGATTTCAAAATCCCGAGAACTACAATTGATCCTGATTATATCCACGACAGTCTTTTGGAGGAAGAAAATTTCGCCTTCAAACCCAATTCCAAAATTATTTTTCTGGACAGAAATGTGATTGCTGAAGATTTTGTCAAAACCAAAAAAGGCAATTCCTACAACCTAACAAGAATCACTTTTCACCTTAAAACCAACATTCTAAAAATAGAATTGGAAAAAGAAAAAGCCGATTGGCTGATCTCTGTTTTGCAGGACAATTCTATTGAAAACACTAAGAAAATCACGCTTCAACAGCTCAAAAATCAATATGAAGAACATTTGGAAGACTTTGAGTTATTCTGGTTCTCAAAACCGATACAGCAGTTGAAGGAGAATGGGATTATTCTGAGTTTGTAATTATACGTTCATTTACATAATATTTAATATGTCTAAGACATTTTCTAACCATCATCAAATCAAGACCGTTTCAACTTTCAAGGAACTTGTAGAAACAGAGTTTCAAGGTAACAACAATGCTATCTGCTGGCAAAGAAATCTGGTTGGAGATTTTGGAGAAATTGTCTCCAAACTTGAACTGAAAGACAACATTACAGAAGTTTCTATAGAAGATTTGGAAAATTTGACACTCTCAGACAATGCTCAGCTCGCAAGAGAAATTATCATCAATGATATGCAATTATTAACTGATTTTGGCGCTTCGCCGTCACTTAATTTACTTAAAAATTACGAGCGTGATGATGAGTTCAATTTCATCTCAACAGATGTCTATTCTTATCATGTAGACCGCTCACCTATTGCTACCAGTACATTTCTTTGCACTTATTTTGGTACAGCAAGTGACATTTTGCCCAATAATCAGGCCATCCAAAAAATTCTGGTTCCTGAAATCCGTGAAAAACTAAAAGAGCTACACGATGGCAAAGAAGAAGATTTTGAAGCTTTTTTGAAAGAGTATTATTTTGATTTGCATTATCAGCCGAAAGCCAATGCGCATCCCATCAATATCGGTTTGGGAAATCTCTGGCGTTTGTCTGTAGATCATCCGGAACAGACAGTGCCACCGTGTGTCCATCGTGCACCTGTAGAAAATGAGGACGAATATCGGTTGCTTTTGATTTGCTAAAACAGTCTGTATTAGCATAAAACAAAACCTGCTCAAAAGCAGGTTTCTATTTATAAAGTAAAAATCTTAATGTCCAGATTTAGCATCCGCATCTTGTTTTACGTGACTAAGATACTTAGTACAATAACCACCAAAAATCAAAATCACAAGATAACAAAACACAGGAATCACAAAGGAATGCTGAACGCCAAACTGGTCTGCCAGATAACCTTGGAAAATCGGAACAATCGCACCTCCTAAAATTGCCATTACAACTAATGATGAACCTTGGCTTGTATATTTTCCTAAACCGGAAATCGCCAATGTATAAATATTAGAGAACATAATCGAGTTGAAAATCCCGATTCCTAAAATACTGTACATTGCTAATGGTCCTTGATTCAACATTGCGGAAATTAATAACACAACATTAATTGCTGCGAAGATGGATAAAGTTCTTGCCGGAGCTGATTTCCCGATGAAAAATGCTACGAAATTCAAAGCAATAAATACCAAGAAGAAACTGATCTGTGCAAACGTCAAATCAACAATACTGAAGATTACTAAGAAAACAGCTGCAGCCGCAACTAACATATACACAGCTTTCTTACTTTGACTAATGGAATGATTCAATGAAATGGCTCCTAAGAAACGTCCGATCATAGCACCACCCCAATATAAAGAAAGATAGTTTTTACTTACAGATTCGGTAAGATTCATAATCTGCGGTTGCTCCAAGAAGCTAATGATAAAGCTACCTACAGCCACTTCCCCACCTACATAACAAAACATTGCCAGAACGCCAAACTTCAAATGATTGTGTTGCAAAGCACCGAAACCTTTTACCACTTCCTCACCTACTACTTTGAAATCCGGTAATTTAACTCTTGAGATAATCAAAGCCACTAACAAAAGAATCCCAGCAAAAATCAAATAAGGAATCTTAGTTGCTGCTGCAGAGAAAGAACCGTCTGCCTCGGAGAACAATTCGAAAATCAAATGTCCTCCTAAAACCGGAGCAATCGTAGTTCCGAAAGCGTTAAAAGCCTGAGTCATATTCAGTCGGCTGGATGCAGAATCTTCTGGCCCTAACAATGATACATAGGCATTTGCCGTGATTTGTAATACAGTGAATCCCAATCCTAAAATGAATAAAGCACCTAAGAATAATGGGTAAGATGACAAACTTGCTGCCGGATAAAACAATACACAACCTAATGCTGCTAAGAAAATCCCGAAAAGAATTCCTTTCTTGTACCCCACTTTATCAATCGGGTCGCCTTGTGTAGTAGAAATGATGAAATAGATCAATGAGCCTATAAAATAAGCACCAAAAAAACAGAATTGTACCAACATCGATTGGAAGAATGTCAGGCTGAAAAGCTGTTTCAGGTAAGGAATCAAAATGTCATTCATACAAGTGATGAATCCCCACATAAAAAATAAAAGTGTAATAGTAACCAAAGGAACAGTATAGTTCCTTTTTGTTCCAACTTCATTATTTGCCATATATTTTTAATTTAAAAAGAGGCTAAAGATAGCCTCTTTTGTTGATATTATATTATTTTGAGACATTAAATTTGTCATTAAAAGTCAAGTTTAATATTGATTATTTTATTTGACTAAAATCTCTCGCAGATTTTACAGACGGCGTAGATTAAAAAAAAGAATCTGCAAAATTTGCTCAGTCTGCGAGAATATAATTTTAAGGTTTCAAATCTTCAAACTTTTGGTCCGCAGGCAAAATATGCTGAACTTTCTCCACCACCAATTCTTTTGGAACAGAGAATTCTGCAGTCTGCTTAATGTCCAAAGAAGATGCTCCCACAGAAATTTTGTAAGTTCCGGCTTCTGCAACCCACGCAGATTTTGCGGTTTCATAGGATGCCAAATCTTTTGGGTTCAATGTCAAAGTAATGGTTTGAGATTCTCCCGGTTTCAGATCTTTCGTTTTAGCATAGGCTTTCAGCTCAGATTTTGGTTTGTCGATATTTTTTCCCGGAGCTGAAACGTACAATTCTACCACTTCTTTTCCGGCAACCTTACCTGTATTTTTTACATCAACCGTAACTTCTAATTTATTATTAAAAGTTGTTGAATTGGTTTTAATATTCGAATAAGCAAAATACGTATAAGATTTTCCATAACCGAATTCATAAGAAGGTTTCACCCCAAACGTATTGAAATAACGGTAACCGACATACACACCTTCCTGATATGTCACCTCTTTCGGATTATCTGCAGGAATTCCCGGGAAATTCTTCGCTGAAGCGTGGTCTGCGTAATTCACTGGGAAAGTCATCGTCAGTTTTCCGGAAGGATTTACTTTTCCTGAAACCACATCTGCAACGGAATGTCCACCTTCCTGTCCCGGCTGCCAAGCCAAAAGAATGGCATCCACTTTATCTTTCCAGGAAGCGGTTTCGATAACACCGCCGATATTTAAAATCACAACCACTTTTTTCCCTTTTGCGTGGAAAGCTTTCGAGATTTTATCCAGCATTTCGATTTCTTCCGTCGCCAGATTGAAATCATTATCAACAACTCTGTCGCCGCCTTCGCCTGAGTTTCTTCCCAACGTCACGAAAGCGATTTCCGAAGTTTCTGCTTTTTTAGCATAGAAGGCATCGTCTAATTTCATTTCGGAAAGTCTTTCCGGCAAAGCCAAAATTCCTTTTGCTTTTCTTCTTTCCTTTTCGGCAGCTACTTCTTTTTCAGCGTGTGGTGTATATAAATCAACCAATTCTTTGTCTAATTTGTAACCTGCCGCATTCAAACCTTCCAAAAGAGAAACCGTGTGTTTGTTGTTCACACTTCCGCTTCCTGTTCCGCCTGTAATCCACGCGTAAGAAGTCACGCCAAATAAGGAAACTTCTTTCTGCTTGTTGTCAAAAGGCAAAGCATTTTGTTCATTTTTAAGCAAAACCATTCCTTCTGTCGCAGCGTTTCTGGTTACTTCTGCGTGTTCTGCAAGATTAGGTTTGTCGCTGTATTGGTATCGGGCAAAAGTTGGTGTTTTGAAAACATATTCCAGGATTCTTTTCACATTGAGGTTGGCTACTTCCTGAGATACTTTCCCTGAATTTAAAGCTTCCAACAATACTTTTTTCTGAGCTGGAATTCCCGGCATCAAAAGGTCATTTCCTGCATTCATCTGTTTTACAACATCGGAAATTCCGCCGCTTCTGATGGATTCAAATCCTGGGAAACCTCCGAACCAATCGGTCATTACGATACCTTTGAAACCCCATTCGTTTCTCAAAACCTGAGTCAGTAAATCTTTTGAATCCGAGGTGTAGACGCCGTTCACTTTGTTGTAAGATGACATTACCGTCCAGGGTTGAGATTCTTTAACGGTGATTTCGAAATTTCTCAAATACAATTCTCTCATCGCTCTTTCAGAAACGTGGGCGTTGATAGTCAAACGGTTGGTTTCTTCATTATTTGCTGCGAAATGTTTGATAGAAGTTCCCACCCCCTGAGACTGAATTCCGTTCACAATAGCAGCAGCCGTTTTTGCTGAAATCAAAGGGTCTTCAGAATAATATTCGAAGTTTCTTCCGTTCAAGGGATTTCTCTGGATATTCAAAGCCGGCGCTAAAAGGACATCAACACCATATTCTTTCACTTCATTTCCCATTGCTTTTCCCACCTGCTCCAAAAGTGTTTTATTCCAGGTTGAAGCCAACGCTGTTCCCACAGGAAATGCTGTTGCATAATACGTTTTTGAATCATTTTTTCTGGTTGGTGCAATTCTCAAACCGGCAGGTCCGTCCGCAACTACCGTCGCAGGAATTCCGAATCGGTCGAAATTAGCTGTTCCACCCGCTGCTCCGGGAACCAATCCTTGCTTTGAATCTCCGACAGGCCCCGTCAGAACTTCGATTCCGGGCATTCCTGTTCCGATTAAAAGGTTTACTTTTTCCTCGTTGGTCATTTGCTTGATGATGGCATCAATTCTTTTGTCCACCGAAAGTCTTGTATCTTCCCAGACGTCGAGTTTACCATTTTTATTAAGGTCTTTGAATGTCTTTCCACCAACGGTAACAGTCGGATTATTTTGAGCCTTTGTAAAGGGCGAAGCTGCTAACAAAGCCAGGAACAATCCTGCAAACTTTGCTTTTTTTGAAAGCATAAGCAAGGTAGTTTCGTTCTTGTTCATAATACTATATTTTTAATTTTTTTTGTTGAATAATTTTAGTTTTGTGTAGAAATCCTCGAACATCAGTCTTGTGTCGAGTTGCGTATAAACTCTGATGCTTTTTCCTTTTGGATTGTATTGATACAAACCATTATCATCGATTTTCGGAGCGTTTTTCAGAACATAAGAACTTGATGAAGAATCTGCCTCAAACGAAGACTGTAAAGCCGTCACCAACACCAAAGGTGAATCTCCCATAATGTAAGTTTCACCGATATGGAAATTCAGTTTCTGAACTCTTTCCATTAACTCTTCGATTTTCCTGGTTAAATAAGCTCCCGTTTTTCCTTCAGGTTTTACTTTGGTAATAAGTTCGGTGTAAGACATCAAAGTCTGTCTATAAGCATTTCTCGGGATTTGCCAGATGTTTAAATTGGACTCGTTGAAAACAACTTGAGCAGCTTTAATATCGATTCCGAGATTATATTCTAAAGGGGTAAATCCGGGAGGAGGCGTTGCTAAATCGGAATATTCAGGACCGCCAATCCAAACGACAACGATTTTGTCAGCGATTTTTGGTTCCATCAGATAAGCACTTGCAACTTCCGTTAAACCAGCGCCACAAACTACGAACAAAGGATTTTTCTCATCGGCTTTCATTGCTTCTGCAACGATTGCTTTTGCACCTTCGGAAATGTTTGGAGTTTTTAAATCTTTCAATTGGTCATTTGAACCTTGAAAAACATTGAATTTGTTTTTCAGATTCATCACTTCCAAAGTTTCATTGACTTTCTTTACAGCGTTTTCTGCAGTAATTTTTGAAGAATCAAAAGGGTCGCCCGGTTTTAAATGTGAACCAATAATTCCCTTGATTTCCGCAGAAGGCGAAAGAATCTGATGAACGAGCTGGAAAAGTCCATCGGGATCGCCACCGAAATCATTGTCGACGATGACTCGATAGCGGGGTTTTACATATTTATCCATTTCCGAAATCACGGCAGTAGACTGTGCGGACACAGCCATTGCCGCAAAAAAAGAAACTATATTAAAAATTGATTTCATTGCTTTGGTTTAGAATTAACCACAAAAGAAATGTTGATTTCATTAAAATTTTCTCGCAGATTATTCAGATAGAGCAGATTTTTAATTGTATTTATCTACAAAATTTGCTTAATCTGCGTGAAATTTTAACTAATCCAATCTTTATGATTTAATTAAATATTTATAAAAACTTATGAAATTTCAACCAGTCCAAATAAACATCAGACCATTTGTCAACAGGTAAATTCTGCTTTCCCATTCCAAAACCGTGGCCGCCTTTTTCGTAGATGTGAAGTTCGGTTGGCTGTCCTGCTTCCAACCATTTGTTGTATAGTAAAACTGATTTCGGAGCTAATTTCAACTGATCATCACTTGCTGCACAAATGAATAATGGAAGTGGAGATTTCGGAATTTCTGTATCTAAAATTTCCTGACTTGGTCCGCCGTAAATTGAAGCTGCGAAATTTGGCAAAGTTGAAGCATCTTTGCTGTGAAGAACGCTTTCCAAAATTACACTTGCTCCAGCCGAGAACCCGATTACACCAAGTTTTTCAGGATTAATATTCAATTCTTTTGCGTGAGTTCTTATATAAGAAATTGCTGTTTTGATATCTTCACCTGCCATTACTTTAATTGGAGCCGTTCTTTTATCAAAAGCTGGTCTGTCTTTGATGTTTTCCATCATTTCTTTGGCTGGGTCGTTGGATTTGGTTTCCAATAGTCTGTATTTTAAAACCACAGCGGTAATTCCGTTTTCTGCGAGTTTTTTAGCCATATCAATTCCTTCTCGGTTGATGGATAAACTTTGGAAACCTCCACCCGGAGCGATAACGACAACTGTTCCGTTGGCTTTTGATTTATCGGCTTCAAAAACCAAAATTGAAGGTTGGGTAACGTTAAAAACAACTTCTGTTTTAAACAATTCGTTGAATTGCTGTGCTTCTTTTTGTGTCCAGTTTTCTGTTCCCGGCGCTTTACCTTTATATAATGGAATTGATTTTTGAGCGTTGATGCTTGTTAAACCTGCAAGAAATAGACTTGCTATGATTAATTTTTTCATTTTGATTTGATTTAATTTTAAACCACAAAAGGCACAAAAGATTTAAGTTTAATATTGAGAATTTCGAGAAGCTCACAAAATTGAAAATCTTAGATTTTCAGAAGCTTTTATGGACTTTAATCTGGTTAGATTTCAGCTTTGAAAATTTAAACATTAAACTTTTATGACTTTTGTGTTTAAGTATTTTTAGTTATGCTATTTAAACAATTGCGGAACAAATTCGTTGAGATACGTTCTCCAATTACTCCAAGTGTGACCACCTTCGGATTCTACATATTGATATTTAAAGTTCATTTTGTCGAGCTTCTGACGGTATTCTGCGACGTTTTTATAAAGAAAATCGGTCTTTCCGATGGCAATCCAATACAGTTTGTATGAATTGGTCTGCTGTGTTTTCAGTTTTTGGTCTAAATTCTGATAAACCGGGCTTTTCTTTTCGTCTGGCGGAAGAATCGCAGGCGAAAAAAGACCGACGTAATCAAACGTTTTTGGCTGATTGGCAGAGATGTACAGCGAATGAAAACCTCCCATCGAAAGTCCGGCAATGGCGCGGTTTTTGGCATCGGCTTTTACACGGTAATTGGATTCTGTGAAATTCATAATTTCCTTGAAATACGTTTCCATATCACCACTGAAAATATCTGGCGTCCTCATATCGATTTTATAAAACCCTTTGGAAGATTCGCCCGGCGCTGCGGAATTGCTGGTGTGACCATTTGGCATTACGACAATCATCGGTTTTGCTTTTCCCTGAGCAATCAGATTATCTAAAATCTGCGATGCTCTTCCCAAAGTCATCCACGCTTCTTCGTCGCCACCCATCCCGTGAAGCAAATACAAAACCGGGAATTTTTCTTTAGAGTTTTCGTAACCCGGAGGTGTGTAAACGGTTAATCTTCTGTCTTCTTTCAGTCCGTTTGATTTGTACCATCTTTTGGAAACTGTTCCGTGCGGGACATTTTGAACTTTGTAATTTTCGGATTGCTTTCCATCAATCAAAATCATACTCATCACCGAGGAAACATCACGCACCTGGTAAGAATTGTTCGGGTCGTTGGCTTTTACGCCGTCAACAACGAATGAGTAGGTATAAATATCGGGATTGAAATCATTTTTTGTGAACGACCAAACACCGTCCTTATCTTTCTGTAAATCGACGGAACCGGGCTCCATTCCTTTGGACGGAAACCAGTTTCCCTGCAGTTTTACGCTGTTCGCATTGGGAGCAAGCAAACGAAAGGTCACATTCTGACCATTGATTTCGGGAGAAATTAAGTTTTTCTTTCCGCTGAAATCAAGACTTTCCTGAGCAAACATTAATGAACCAAGCATTAATGAATAGATTGTGTATTTGATTTTCATATTTTAATTGTGTGTATTTAAATTTTAAACATTAAGAAATTAAGTTTTAAAGAGTTTTTACTTAATGTATCTTAATGAAAATCAATTTATTGATTTCTTTATTTTTAATAATTGTGGTCTTTCTTAAATCCTTAATGTTGAAATATTTTAAGAATAAACTTTGTTTATTTTCATTAAGAGAAATAAGTTTCGTTAAAACCGGACATTTTTAGTCCGGTTTTAAGACATTCATTAGTATCAATTATGAATCATTTTTAAATTATCTTACCGTGATGATGACACGTTGATATCTCGTCAATGCCGGAGTTCCGTTGTCTGTGGCTTCTAAAATCAGGTGAATGGTTTGTCCGCTTTTTGCTGTTTTTGGAACAATGATCTCGGGATTTAAGCTGTCTGATTTTGAAATTTCAACATCACCATTATAGGTTCCTGCTTGCTTGAACTGCCACCATTTTATCGTCACTTTATTTCCGTCCGGATCGGTTACAGAACCGTACAAGGGAACTTTTTCACCTGCCGAAGAACGGATATTTGTCGGGCCTAAAATTTTTACAACCGGTTCGTGATTAGCCTTGGAAAAAGTAGGTGTCGTAGACCAAGTTAATCTTGCTGCAAAATCATTCATCGCTTGTGGTAAAAAGTTTGGGAAAGCCAATTCTTTCTCCGATTTCTCTTTGGAAGCCATCGAATTGGACATTGCTTCTGCGCTGTTATTTCCGTCCGCTGCATTATCGAAAAACATATTGGAACTGGCTTTTGAAGCAGGTTCAATTCCACCCCAACCGCCATAAGAACCGGATTCGTAAGCACGCAATCCATTTCCGAGCATATTCATAAAGGTAAAATTGTCGCCTTCACTTAAAAAAGAACCTTTCGGCTGTAACGGCATCCAGACTTTATAGCCCTGTTTTTTCAGCTCTTCAGCGGTTACACCTGAGAATCCGAAGAAATCGACAATATCATTTTTTACCATTTGTTTTCCGTCGCCCCAAACTCGGTAAAGTTCGCCAAAAGCGCCTTTGTGGGAAATATTTTTCTTCATCCAATCGGCTGAGAAATATTTTGCATTTTCAGGACTTGCCTTCAAAGGAGCTGTGTAACCGTAGTTTGGTCCGTCTACAAATTCCCTGTAATCCAGTTTTGGCCAATTGGGTTTGATGTAAGAAGCGTAGGTATCATCTTGGTCTCCCGAAGGTAAAATGACTAATTTTCTTGCTACTTTAGTCTGAATTTTCTCCCAATCTGTTGTATTTTCAAACTCTTCCTGAATCGATTTTAAAGCTCTTGCAATCGTGCTCAATCCGCCCCAAGCGGTGACGTATAATTTTCCGGGTTTGTTATCGAGAATGGCAGCTTTAATTAAATTTGAACCTTCAGAATCTTTAGAAATATCGCCATCAAACTCAATATTTCCGTATTTGATTTTTGATTTTAAAACTTCCGGAGAAGGATAATTCGGGTTATGAACTTTTAAATTGGAATAAGATTTAGCATACGCATCCACCGCATCGTGAATGAATTTTTCATCTTCGCCCCATCTCCAGGATTCACAAGGACAAATTCCAGTTCCAAATCTTGAGTATTCTCTACTCGGAACGAACCATTTCGTCCCTTTTCCGTCGCCTTTCCAATGGAATGCGCTGCTGGCATACACCAATCCATCAATATCCAAATCTGAACTGTACAGTAAAAAACGAATCATCGAATTGCTGTCGTCTAATTCCGGATCTGCTGTAATAATAATTCTCGGTCTTTCCTGATTGGAAAGGGTTTGAGCCTGTCCGAAAACGGAACTCATCATCAAGAAACCAACGGCAAGATTCTGAACTTTTTTATAGGTTTTGAAATTAATTTTCATTGTTTTTCTTTTAGTTTGATAACTGTTTTCTTAAACCATAAAAGTTTTTTAACACATTAGTCACATTAGATTTAAGTTTTAAAGCTTTGAAAATATTAGAACACATTAGTTTTGAAAATCTTTGATTTTCGATTTTGTGAACTTTTTTTAAATATTAATTACAGCTTTAATCTTTTGTGACTTTTGTGGTTTAAAAATCAGACAGTTTTTAATTCAAAAAATAAAATTCTGAGCCTGTAAAATACAGACCCAGAATTATCAATTATTTTTTATATTTCTCTGTTCTCGCATCTTTAATAACACCAGACCAGTTCATTCCGTATCCGAAATCATAGTTATGACCTTCGGAATCTTTATGTGTTTCCATATCGTAAGGTACGTCTTCTTTTTGCTTTTCAACGGTTGCCATATTCGCAGGCATCTGAAGCGGAAGCAACCCTGAAGGCTCATATTTTCCTGTGATAATATCCACAACCGCCTGATTGGATACATTGAAGTTCATCAGAATTGCATCAGCGTGCTTTTCAAATTCGTTAAATACCATCGGTTTTGAAGCCGTTACAGAAACAATCACAGGTTTTCCGTTCATTGCTTTGTATGTATTTTCAATCGTCAACAAATCTGTAAAGTTGGTCACCGTTGAAGTTTTATTTTTGAAAGTTCTGTCGTGTACGTTAGGTGCAACAACAGGATCTCCCGCTGCGATACTTTTTTCACGAGCTTCTGTCGCTGTGTAAGTCTGGTATTGAAGAGAAATCGGAAGGTAACCGTTTCCGCCTTCTTTAGCATCGATGTCGCTGTAACCACCTTCTTCACTGTGCGGACTTTTCACAAAAACCAATGCGAAATCTGCTTTTGTAGGGTCTTCGGTTACGTTATAATATTTCTTGATTTTCTCAATATCAACAGGGAAATCCAAAGTAGGAGCCGTGTAAATCCCCCACCAGTTGAACGTTGCGGGAGAATATCTCTTCGGAATGTAAACCGTTTTTCTTTCTTTGATCGGAAGAATATTCGCTTTGTTTTTCAATAGTACGATAGATTTTACCTGAGCTTCATATCCGGCCTTCATAAATTCAGGATTACCAACGATTTTCTTAGTTTCTTCTACGTTGACGTAAGGGTTTTCAAACAATCCTGTTCTAAAGAAATTTCTCAACAAACGAACGGCTGACTGCTCAAATTTTGCACGATAAGCCTTTTCGCCGTGTTCTTTTACACCCATTTGATAAGCTTCCAAAACAGGTCCTTTATCATTATTTCCTCCAAATTGATCAACACCCGCTTCCAACACTTTGTAATGACGTTCCGCGATGGATAATTTTTCTGCGCCCCAAGGTTTTCCGGCAAATCCGCCCGGCGTTTTTGGTTCGTCAGCTGTAATCAACCAGTCGGTACAAACTACACCGTCATATTTGTATTTTCCACGAAGTAAATCTGTGATTAAATATTTGCTGTAACCGTTTCCAACGTTTTCGCCGTTTTTCGTATCCTGATCAAAGCTAATCGTGTAATAAGGCATCACCGCAGAAGCTTCCTTAGTTCCACCATTTAATTTGAAAGCACCGTCTGTAAAAGGCTTTACGTGATTTTGGAAATTATTCCCCGGATAAACCGCAAATTTCCCCATTGCCCAGTGACCGTCGCGACCGCCTTCTTCAGGTCCGCCTCCCGGCCAGTGTTTTACCATTGCATTCACACTTTTGTTTCCCCAACCGTTTTTGCTGCCAGAAGTGGTCTGGAAACCATCGATGTAACCTCTTCCTAAATCCGCCGTTAATTCCGGACTTTCAGAAAAGACGTAAGCGATTCTGTACCAACGAGGTTCTGTTCCTAAATCGATTTGTGGAGATAATGCTGTTGAGATTCCCAACGCTCTGTATTCCTGAGCAGCGATGTTTCCGAATTTTTTAACCAATTCTGGGTCGAAAGTGGCACCCATCGCCAATCCATCTGGCCAAAGAGAAATCTGGCCGCCGGCTCCTTCATTAAATTCGGCTGTTACTGTTGCAGAATGTCTCGGGTCTGTACTGTTGTTCGCAGGAATTCCCAATCCTAAACCTTCGATATAGGCCTGAATATTGTTGCTCCATTGTGCGGCAATTACAGGAGATTCTACCGTGGTTACCAAAACGTGACGAAGGTTGTCTTCCTTTAAAAATTTCTTTTGCTGATCTGTTAAATCAGAGGCTTTTGCACCGCTCTCCTTATAAAATTTGCCGTTATATTTTCCTGCTCTTATGCCATCTGGTGGCGCCGGAACCGATTGGTGACCGCTGTATAACATCAAACCTGCAATCTGTTCGATAGACATTTTTGAAGCTAAATCTTTCGCTCTTTCATCAACAGGAAGTCTCCAGTCTTCGTATTTATCGAGTTTTCCGTTTTTATTTAAATCTTTGAATTTATTTCCTCCGACTGTCAGAATTTTAACACCAGAATCTGTGGAATATCCCAAAACAGGACCTTTAGAATTCGTAACTGTTTGAATATTTTGTGCAAATGCTGTTACTCCTAAAAATAATGCAGCAACATTTAAAACCGTTCTTTTCATTGTTTACATTTTAGAAATTAAAGCTTACTGAGAATTGACCTGTCAATGGCATAATGTACGTACCCGTCAGCAATCTTCCGTAATATTGACTTGCGTCTGTAATCAATTCGGCACCGTTGATGGTTCCACTTGCTCCTCTTTGGTTCAGGAAGTTGATTACTGTTGCACCCAAATTGATATTTTTATTAACCGTATAATTCACACCACCAAAAGTTTCCCATCTCGGAGCGAAATACAATGCATTCGTAATACTTGCATATTGCTTAGAGAAATATCTGAAACTTGCCCAGAATCTGAATTTCCCTGTTGTATAACTCGGGTCGATTTCCATTAATGTTTTCGCAACTCCAACTACATTTTTGTCTCCATAATTGTAGTTTTGTCCAAAAGCATCAAATGCAAAATCTTTGTAAATCGGATTTTGGAATGTTATCAAATAGTGTAAATTGAATCCTTTGAAAGGCTTCAAAACAAAATCTGTCGTCCAGCCTAATGTCTGAATGCTGTAATCTACCTGAGCAACGCTTACCTGTGTGGTATTGTTAGGATTTACAAGGTTGTATCTTCCTAAATATCCGTTTTTCGTCAACCAGGTTGCCTGAGAAATCAACTGAATGAAATTGGTATTCCAGAAAACTCCGAACGCTCCCAATGGACTTTTGATTTTTCCTGTATCTGGTGTGAATGGCTGAGAATAACTCTCCAATCTTCTGTTTTCTTCGGTATATAAGAAGTTGGCTAAAAGCCCGAAGTTTTTATTGATGTTGTAAGTGGCATTCAAACTTCCTGCGATGTGAAACCAGTTTTCTTTGATATTCTGGAAATCATTAGCTCCGAAAACGAAATTCTGAGACCTTGGTGTTGTAGAATACTGTCCGTCGATGATTTGATTTCTTAAATGCAGCCCGTAGCTTATATTGAAGTTATCAGAAACTTTCCATTCGTCGTTGGCATAAACCGAAAGTTTGTTTTCTGTTCCGCTGTGGAATTCTCCGCCAACGTTGTAATTGTAGAATCCGTAGCTGTCCGTATTTGGACCAATCAATCTCTGAGGCTGAGCTCCAACAGTCTGGAAAAAGAACGAACGGTTTGAGGTGAATTTATCAATGTTATAATATTGTTCCAACAAACCGACAGTCACATTATGATTTCCGATTTGTTTGTTTAATGAAAAACGACCTGCGATATTGGTAATCGGAGTTTCAGGCGTGTGCATCGCCAACTGAGTCCCAACCGGACCTGAGTAAGCCTGACCGTTTTGCAAAGTATAACCCGCCGAAGCATCCGCATTGAAAATACTCAAAGGAATAATGGTTGACATTCTTGCAGTTGCAAAATGCGCTCTTGTGGAGAACTTGAAATTCCAGCCGTTATTCAACAAATAATTCCCGAAAATATCGATGTTGTGAGAAGAAGTTCTGTTGTCTTTTCCGCTCATTCCAGCCCAATAATCCTGCCCTGAAAGGATATCTTTCATTCTGATTTGTCCGTCGTTCACAACATAAGAATCTCTACCGATTCTGAAATTGTCAAGTTCCGTCACTTTTCCTTCCGCTCCATATTGGAAAACCGCGTAGTTTCCTACGTTGAAAGAATCTGCATATTTATATAAGATCGAGATTTTACCTTTATCATCATTGAAATATTTGGTAACTCCCGCTCTGAAAATCTTGGTTTCATCCACATTTCTGTTGAATCCTAGCTTAAAAGTACTTGGGTCATAATTGGCAAAAGCACCAACCGTATATGTCCAACCGTTTTTTGAAATTGGTCCGGAAACATTGACATCGCCTTGTAACCATCCAAAAGTACTCGTCGTGAATTTTCCTTTCAGTTTAAAATCTTTAGTCCCCGTTTGAGAATAAGAATTGACAGCGAAACCAAGGTCACCCATTGTGTTGGCTAATTGGTCCATTTTTAAAAGTCCGGTTCTTTCAAGACCTACACTTTGTCTCCACGTTTTGTTGGGAAGTTCGGGCCAGAAAAAGTAAACAGTAGGCAAATCGTTTTCAAGGATTGTAATGCCTCCCACCGTTGCCGGCAAACCGATATTCACGTCTCTCGGACTTGTATTATTGGCTGCGTTCAGCATTACGTTTCTGTTGTTGTCTTCTTTGGAAGTCACAGTTTTTACGCCTTCCTGGGTTTTTGAAGCTTCTTTTAAAGCATTTTTAACAGTTAAGCTGTCTGTTTCCTGTCCAAAAGCGCTGACAAAGGAAAGCATTAGGCCTAATGCTGAAATTTTTAGGGTTGATTTTCTCATTTCAGTTATATATATTTTTATTTTCTTTTGAACTGGTCATTGATTATTTTAAACTTTGTTATTTTCAGAAAGGCAATTTTGTTTCAATTGCTGCAAATATTGTAGTTGTCAATCTGAAAATTGAAAAGAAAATTTCAGTCAATTTTCATTGTTTCATTAAGAAGCATTACAAGTATAAGTCAAAAAAATATTGTGACAAAATAAATGTTAATAAAAATTAATATTTAAATAATTAACTCGTTTACAATCAATTAGGAATAAATTGTAAACTATTTTTCATTGATTCTTATTGAATCAATGAAAAATATGTAATAAAAAATCTCCAAAAACACTTTTGATTTTTTAAATTTTATCTTTCGTCAATTTTTTTATTAATATTTTTGTAACATTGACCTCAGAAACAGAAAAATGGATTCTAAAGAACTAATACTAAAACGATCAGAAGAAAATAAACAATTATATATCCCAAATCTCTCGGCGGATCCTGTTATTTTTGGTTTTGATCAAAATGAGTTGAAAGTTTTACTCGTGAAGATGAATTATAGAAAAATGTGGATTTTGCCTGGCGGATACATTCAAAAAGATGAAGATCTGGATGATGCAGTTGTAAGAATCTTAAAAGAAAGAGCTGGTGTTAATGCAGTTTCTTATCTAGAAGAGTTTGCTGTATTTGGAAAAAAGAACAGAAGTGAAGGCTATTTCGAAGATTTTGATGAAACTTTATTCCACAAACAGAGATTCATTACAATAGGTTATTACGCCTTGTATAATCCTTCTAAAATTGATTTGGCTGCTGACGAGTTCAGTGAGAGTTGTGAATGGATTTATCTAAGTCAATTGGCAGAGATAGAAATGGCGATGGATCATAAAGAAATCGTAGAAAAAGCTCTTTTAGCCTTACGAGAAAAAATATCAATCAAACCAATAGGATTTAATCTATTACCTGAAAAATTCACGCTTTCTGAGCTTCAGAAACTTTACGAAGCTATTCTTGGAAAGGAATTAAACAGAGGAAATTTCTACCGAAAAATCAAAAATCTTGGAATCCTAAGAAAACTAGACGAACAAAGACGAGGCGGTGCTCATAAAGCGCCAGATCTTTATTCTTTTGACGAGGAGAATTACAACAAAGCTCTAGAAAACGGTTTGACAAGTTGGTAATTGCAATATTGCTTTTAAATAAAAAAAGAATCATTAAATAATTAATGATTCTTTTTTGTCTATGTGATTTCAGGATTTTTTACTCGCAAAGAATAATTCCTTTATCATTATTAAATTCTAAAACTCCGCTTTTAATTTCGTAAGAAAATGCTGATTTAGCTTCAGTTTCTTTAGTCAAAAATTTCTGATAAGCAGAATCTACTTTCTCTGTGTAAATTTTCACTTTACCGTGTACTAAAGCTGATACAATCGCAGCGTGATTTTTAAATATTTGGAACTCCCCGCTTTTTCCGGGAAGAAGAACTGAATCTACTTCGCCATCAAAAACAACGTATTCCGGAGTTAAAATTTTTATATTCATTTTCGTTAGATTAAAGAGTAAAGAGAAAAAGAAAAAAGAGAACTATCTTGACTCTTTTTTCTTTATTCTATTTTCTAATTAAGCGTTCTCAGCTAACATTTTTTGTCCAGCTGCGATAGCTTCTTCGATGGTTCCTTTCAAGTTGAAAGCAGCTTCCGGATACTGATCCAATTCTCCATCAATAATCATATTAAACCCTTTGATGGTGTCTTTGATATCAACCAAAGATCCTTTAAGACCTGTAAACTGTTCAGCAACGTGGAAAGGTTGAGACAAGAATCTCTGTACTTTTCTCGCTCTGTAAACTACCAATTTATCTTCTTCAGACAATTCTTCCATACCAAGAATTGCAATAATATCCTGCAATGCTTTGTATCTCTGAAGAATTTCTTTTACTCTTTGAGCACAGTTATAATGTTCTTCACCAATGATTTCCGGAGCCAAGATTCTTGACGTAGAAGCCAATGGATCTACAGCCGGGTAAATACCTAATGAAGCAATTTTTCTATCTAGTACCGTAGTTGCATCCAAGTGAGCAAACGTTGTTGCCGGAGCCGGGTCAGTTAAGTCATCCGCAGGTACGTAAACCGCCTGTACAGAAGTAATAGATCCATTTTTAGTTGAAGTAATCCTTTCCTGCATCGCACCCATTTCAGATGCCAAAGTTGGTTGGTAACCTACCGCTGATGGCATACGACCTAAAAGTGCAGATACCTCAGAACCAGCTTGTGTAAAACGGAAGATATTATCTACGAAGAATAATACATCTCTACCTTGACCAGTTTCTCCACCATCTCTATAGTATTCAGCTAAAGTCAAACCAGATAATGCTACTCTTGCTCTTGCTCCTGGTGGCTCATTCATCTGACCGAAAACGAAAGCAGCTTTAGACTCTTTCATAGCTTCTAAGTCTACTTTAGAAAGATCCCAGCCTCCATTTTCCATAGAGTGCATAAACTCGTCACCATATTTGATAATTCCAGATTCTAACATCTCTCTCAAAAGGTCATTTCCTTCTCTTGTTCTTTCTCCTACTCCTGCAAATACAGAAAGACCACCGTGTCCTTTGGCAATGTTGTTGATCAATTCCTGGATCAATACTGTTTTTCCTACACCTGCTCCACCGAACAATCCAATTTTACCTCCTTTTGCATAAGGCTCTACAAGATCAATTACTTTGATCCCTGTAAAAAGAACTTCAGCAGAAGTTGATAACTGGTCAAATTTTGGTGCTTCTCTGTGGATTGGCAAACCTCCTTCTTTTGACAAAGCCTGGATTCCGTCAATAGCATCTCCAACTACGTTGAAAAGACGACCGTTAACTTCATCACCAACTGGCATTGTAATTTGTTTACCTGTACCAGTTACTTCCTGACCTCTTTGAAGACCATCTGTAGCATCCATTGCGATACATCTTACCATATCCTCACCAATGTGCTGCTCTACCTCTAATACAACTTTTTCTCCGTTGCTTTTAGTGATCTCTAAAGCGTCATATATTTTTGGTAATTCTTCAACTTCATTAAAAACCACGTCGATAACTGGTCCAATAATTTGTGAAATTTTTCCTTTAATTTGGTTTGCCATTACTAAATTTTTACTTGTGCGCAAAGATAATAAAAGTTTATAAATGAGCATTGTCAGAAAAAAAGATTTTTATCATATTTGTATGACAATTTTTAACACCCTATTTAGGTGTATTTTTACACAGGCAGATTTGATTACTTTTTGCCATAAAATTCAGAATTTGAAAATCATCAGAGATCTTACAGGTTACCATTCTACAATACCTTTAGCATTATCATTAGGTATGTTCGATGGTGTTCATTTGGGACATTTATCGATTATTAATAAATTGAATGAAATCGCAGAAAAAGAACAACTTGAATCTGCGATTCTAAGTTTTTGGCCACATCCGAGAAAGTTTTTGAATCCAAATGATGATGTGAAAATGCTAAATACGCTTGAGGAGAAATTGGAATTACTTGAAAAAAGCGGAATCAAAAATATTTTTCTAAAAACTTTTGATGAAGAATTCAGAAATCTGACGGGAACTGAGTTTTGTGAACAGGTTTTGGTTGATAAGCTCAACGTTAAACATATTATAATAGGATACGATCATACATTCGGTAAAAACAAAAGCGGAAATTTTGAATTGTTGAAATCTTTGTCTGATGGATTAGGCTTTAAAGTCAATCAATTGGAAGCTGTTCAAACGAATGATCTTAACATTAGTTCTACAAAAATCAGAATAGCTTTGTCGGAGGGCAGAATTACTGACGCTAATACAATGTTGGGTTACAATTATCCTTTGACAGGGAAAGTCATTCACGGGAAAAAATTGGGTAGAACAATTGGTTATCCAACTGCAAACATCGAAGTTCCAATCAACAAATTATTACCTAAAAGCGGCGCCTATATTGTTGAAGTTTATATTGACAATCAATTCTATAAAGGAATGCTAAGCATCGGAACTAATCCAACCATTGACGACAAAAATCAATCATTACATACCGAAGTCTATATTCTGGATTTTGACCAAGATATTTATGGTAAAGACATCACTGTCAAATTCCGGGATTTTCTACACGACGAAATCAAATTTGAAGGTTTGGAAAAACTAATTGAGAAATTGGATGAAGACAAAAGACTGACAGAGGAATTTCAGTTTTAATAAATAAAAAAGGATAGCAATTGCTATCCTTTAATTATATATTTTCAATTAAACTTATTTCAAAGTAAACTTGATTTTGGTTCTGATATCAGAAGACGAACTTCCAATCAAAGCTTCGAAATCGCCTGGCTCAGCAACCCAATCGTGTTTTGCAGGATCAAAGAAGCTCAATGCAGATTTGTCAATTGTGATAGAAACATCTTTAGATTCTCCAGCTTTCAAATAGACTTTATCAAATCCTTTCAGTTCTTTCAAAGGTCTTGGCAAAGATGATTTCAAATCACTGATGTATAATTGCACCACTTCTGCTCCATCAACTTTACCATTATTTTTAACATTTACCGTGAAAGTGATTTTATCATTAGCTGTTAATTCAGATTTGTCTGCTTTTACTTTTCCATACTCGAAAGTGGTGTAACTCAAACCGTGTCCAAAACTGAATAATGGTTTGATATTCTTCGTATCGTGCCAACGGTAACCCACAAAAATCCCTTCATTATAAGTAATATTGATAGGATCTTTCAAATCTTTTCCTTTTCCAGCAGCTAATTCAGCCTTGTTTCCAGGGTACTCTCCTAAAGCGTGTGCTGAATTATCTTCCAATTTCACAGGAAAACTGAAAGGTAATTTCCCAGATGGGTTGACATCACCAGCCAAAACTGCCGCAATCGCGTGACCAGATTCAGAACCCAAATACCAAGACTGCAAAACTGAAGGCACTTCTTTGATCCAAGGCATTGCAACGGCATTACCGGAAACCAGAACCACAGCCAAATTTTTGTTGGCTTTAGACAATTCGGAAATCAATTTATCTTGGTCATAAGGCAAACCATAGCTTTCTCGATCCATTCCTTCTGCATCCTGATGATCACTTTTATTCAAACCTCCGACAAACACTACAAAATCGGACTCTTTAGCCAATTTCACAGCTTCGGAAATCAATTCTGCGGAAGAACGCGTTTCTTTTAGATTTTGACCAGATTTTACACCATTATAATCTCCACCAACATCGCCAACATAACCTCTTGCATAAACTACTTCAGCCTGCTTCCCAAAACGTTCTTTGATTCCGTCAAGTGGTAAAGTTTCATATTTTACTTTCAAAGAAGAACTTCCACCGCCAACAGTCATCATTTTGATAGCGTTCTCTCCTATTACAGCAATTTTTTTAGTCTTAGATAAGTTGATTGGTAATGTTGCTTTTTGATTCTGAAGAAGAACAATTCCTTCTGATGCAATTTGTTTTGCTGCAGCAATGTGATCTTCTGAAGCGATAGAACCGAAAGGCTTATTTTTATTCATCGAGGTTTTGTAAGCCAAACCAAGAACTCTTCTTACTTTATCATCCAATTCTTTAGTTCCGACTTTTCCGGATTTAATCAAATCCAAATAAGGCTTTGCTAAATAATAATTCTCGTAAGCATTGCTCGTGCCTTTGGATAAACCATTTGTCCAGGTTCCAAATTCTAAATCCAAACCATTATGAATCGCTTGATCTGTGTCTAAAACGGCACCCCAATCGGAAACTACAACACCTTTGTAACCCCACTCGCCTTTCAGAATATCATTCAACAAATATTGATTATGACTAGCGTGTTGTCCTTTATATAAATCGTAAGCTCCCATAATCGTCCAAGAATCACCTTCCTGAACTGCTGCTTTGAATGGCGGTAAATAAATCTCATACAACGCTCTGTCATCCACAATCACGTTGCTCGAGTGTCTAAAAGTTTCCTGGTTGTTCAATGCGAAATGTTTCACACTTGTAGCGACACCATTAGCCTGAACACCTTTGATGTAAGGCACAACCATCTGAGAAGTCAAAAATGGATCTTCTCCCATATATTCGAAATTACGACCATTAAGAGGTGTTCTGTAAATGTTAACGCCAGGTCCTAGAATTACATCCTTGCCTCTGTATCTAGCTTCTTCCCCGAGAGATTTCCCGTAGATAGAAGACATATTTCTGTTCCAAGTTGCAGATAATGCTGTCAACGCTGGATAAGCGATAATGGAATCATTGGTCCAACCAGCTTGATCCCACTCGTCCCAAAGCACTTCGGAACGTACGCCGTGAGGACCGTCGGCTGTCCAAAGTTCTGGAATTCCTAATCTTGGAACGCCGTGAGAACTGAATTTGGATTGAGCGTGAATGATATTGATTTTTTCCTCCAAAGTCATCCTTGACAAAGCATCTTCGATACGTTGTTCTACAGGTTTGGAATCGTCTAAATAAACAGGTGTTTTTTTCTGAGCAAAACTAAACTGTGTCATACAGCCTAATACAGAAAGTAATATTAATTTTTTAATCATAAATTTTACTCTTTTCAAATAGAAATTTTCGAATGCCTAATATACAAATTATTTCATTATCTCAAAATGAGAAAATAAAAATTGATTATGATTTATAAGCATTAATAAGGTTTGGAAGTATTAATTAGAATATGTATATGAATTGAATCTTAATGAAGCTAAATATTCGAAAATTTAGCTATTGAGAATTTCCGCTTGTAACTTCTTCGTCAAAGATTTAAATACCAGATCATAAGAATGGTCAATCATTTTCAGAATCAATTCTTTTTTGAGACCTTCACAGAGGACTGAATTCCAATGGGTTTTATTCATATGATAAGCACCAGAAATCTGAGGATAATTTTCCCGAAGTTCCTCACTCCATTCTGAGTCGGCTTTTGCAGAAAATGTAGTGGGCTGTTTTTCTAAGGAAATCAAAAGAAACATTTTTCCGCCGACCTTGAAAACCAAGGTTTCATTATCAAAAGGAAAACCTTCTGTAACTGCTTTTTTGGATAGACAATATTCGCGGATTTCCTCGATTTCCATTGATGAGAAATTTAGAATTTAAAAGTATTCTTCGGCAGCTCTTTATTGATTTCGATTTTATTAATCATCATCACATAATCGCTGTCTTTTTTAGGCGAAGACGATTCGATTCGATAAGGCATTAATAAGTTTCCTACTTTTCTGTAATCGGAATAAGTCAGAGTTTCGTCTTTCTTGATTTCCCGGAATAGCATATAGTTTTTGACATCAAAAAAGTAAATGGTTTTGTTCACATTTTTCGTCAATTCTACTTTAAAATAAACTTGTTCTCCGATTTTTTCTTTACCTAACAATTCTGCTTCAAAACCTTTGTTTTCCCAGTCTATAAAGTCATTGTCAAAACTCTCAGGAATGTAATCGTTATACTTTTGTAGCTTGTTCTGAGCGTAGTTCATTGCGTAGCCATTCGTTCCATCATAGCCTTCAACAGGTGTTTCTTTTCCACCTACTACAATTGCCGTTTTTGTAAGATTAGGGCGTTGCTGATAGATTTTCATTAAGTAAGAATCATTAATTCCCAAAGTTACTCGCCCTTGTATCTGAACCGTATTCAGAAGTTTCCAGTTGGTAAGACCTCCAGAATTTTCTATGTTTTTATCAATGATATCTTTTGCCGATTGAGCAGAAATAATGATAGAAAACATAATGGAAAATATGAGAATTAATTTTTTCATTCAAAATTTTTAAGGTTGCTAAGATAAAATTTTCAATTGGCTTCTTGTCTTAAAGAACGTTAATTTTGACATTAATAACGACTAAATTAAATCAGTTTTTTGGCTTTCTCCAAATCTTCCGGCGTATCAATCCCAATCCCGACAAAATCGGTTTCTACCATTTTAATTTTCATTCCATTTTCTAAGTAACGCAATTGCTCTAATTTTTCCGAAATTTCCATAGGAGTCATTTCTAAAGAAGAGAATTTAAGTAAAGCTTCTTTTCGGAAAGCGTAAACGCCAATATGTTTGTAATATTTGACATTATAAGATAATTCTCGATGAAAAGGAATCACGGAGCGACTGAAATACAATGCAAATCCATTATTATCAGTAACGACTTTTACGTTATTTGGATTTTGGATTTCCTCAGCTTCTTTTAATTGAATTTTCAATGAAGCTAAAGAAATTTCCTTTTTATCATCTCTATAAAAAACATCAATCAACTGCTTCAAAGGTTCTTTCTTGAGGAAAGGTTCATCGCCCTGAACATTAATCACAATATCACAATCGATGTTTTGAACAGCTTCTGCAATTCTGTCACTCCCCGTTTCGTGTTCGCCCGTCATTACAGCTTTTCCGCCGTTTTTGGAAATTTCATTAAAAATAATTTCTGAATCTGTTGCTACAAAAACATCATCAAATAAACCTGTTTCGACAACATTCTGATAAGTAGTGGTAATAACGGTTCTGTCTCCTAAAATCTCCATCAATTTTGCTGGAAATCTTGTAGAGTTATAACGAGCAGGAATGACTGCAATAACTTTCATATAGTTTAATTATGAGTTATGAATTAATAGTTATGAATTGTTAGCTTTTGACGTTTTAATAATGCTTTTCAAGATTTTCAAAATTTCAGTTGCATCATTTTTTAAATCATCAAAATCTTCTTTCTGAATATAATTGGTTTCAAATAACAAGTCTATCCAATAAATAGTTTCATCACATTCTTTTTGTGCAATTGAAAGTTTATGAATAAAATCTCTTTTACTTTGGGCATTAATTCCTTCTCTGATATTAGCACCAACAGAAGTTCCTGAACGAAGTAATTGTTTTGATAAAATAAATTCTCTTTTCTCAACAGAAAACTTTTTATAAAAATTTACAATTTTGACAGCGAATTCAAAACTTTTTCTACCAACAATACTGTCACTCATAACTCATAACTCATAACTCATAATTAATAACTTATAACTATTTAAGATTTTCTAAAGCTGTTTGCAACTTCGGAAGACAGTCCTTAATATCATCCAAAGAACAGCCTCCAACAGAAGCTCTGAACCAAGGAACTGACTTATCATTTCCAAACGCTGAGAACGGCACCAAAGCCATTCCTGCATTATTAATCAGATAGAAAACCAAATCTGTAGAATCTTCCAAAATTTTTCCGTCCGGTGTAGTTTTTCCAAGATAATCCAACTTGATTGTCAAATAAAGTGCTCCCATTGGCGAAATACTTTCCACAGCAAGACCTTTCGATTTCAAATCTTGGATACCAGCGTGAAGTTCTTTCAAACTTGTATTCAGTTTTTGTTTGTAATCCTCTAAGAAAGTATCGACTGCAGAATCATCAGCTAAAAACTCAGCAACCGCTTCTTGTTCTGGTTTTGGTGCCCAAGCTCCAACGTGAGTTAAAAGGGCTTTCATCTTGTCAATCACCAAACTCGGCCCAAATCCCCAACCTACTCTAACGCCGGTCGCTGCGAAACATTTAGACGTTCCATCA
This sequence comes from Epilithonimonas zeae, assembly GCF_023278365.1. Classification (NCBI taxonomy): domain Bacteria; kingdom Pseudomonadati; phylum Bacteroidota; class Flavobacteriia; order Flavobacteriales; family Weeksellaceae; genus Epilithonimonas; species Epilithonimonas zeae. Next base: position 1,090,776 of record NZ_CP075338.1, read on the forward strand.
ACATAGATTGTGTAATCTTTCATTTCTGGGAAAAGGCTTACCGGGTTATAATGGTCTTCGCCAAAAGTCAGCATTGCGTAGATCTGATCATACATCAAGTAAAGCGGTTTCTCGTCTGCACCTCTTTTTTTATTTTCTTCTAAAACCAATTCGCAAATCTCAGACAATTGTTCTTTTGTGAACATTGTTCCAGTTGGATTGAGTGGAGAACAAAGGCAAAGCAAAACTGCGCCATCAACATAAGGACGAAGGTCATCCGCTGTTGGTAAGAAATTATTAGATTCCTGAGTTTGAACTTCAACCGCATTGGCTGTTGTTAAATACGCATAATGATTGTTGTTCCAAGAAGGAATCGGGTAAATCACTTTATCGCCTTCATCAACAATTGTTTTGAAAACGGCGTAAATCAAAGGTCTTGAACCAGCTGTAATCAAAATATCATTAGCGGAATAATCCAGATTCCAACGTTTTTTAAGGTCGTTGCTCACAGATTGTCTTAAGGATTGCAAACCGTTTGCAGGCGGATAATTGGTCAGATTATTTTTGTAGGCTTTCTCAATTCCCTGTTTCAATTCCGAAGGAATTGGATAGATATTAGAATTAAGGTCGCCAATTGTAAGATTTGAGATTTGTGCACCTTTGGCTTTCAAATCGTTGACTTCATTTCCGATTTTGATGATTTCCGAACCAATCAGGTTAGATGCGAGTTTTGATACTTTCACTTAATTATTTTTTGATGTTTTCCCAGAACTTAATCCAGGTTTTTACTTTTTATGATTTACAAAAGTCTTAAATGTAATTGAGTAAATCAAATTACAAAACAAAAAAGTTCTCAAAACTAAACTAAATCAGTAATTGAGAACTTTACTTTTAAAATATTATAGATGATATTTTATCAGATAAAAATTTCCAATTACAAGTTGAGATCCTGCTTTACCTTAGCAATCTTCTCTTCAAGCTTAGGAAGTTTTGCAACAAAATCTTCTTTGGAAGAGATGCTGTCTTTTACAGAAACGTAGAATTTGATTTTTGGCTCGGTTCCTGAAGGACGAACACAAACTTTGGTTCCGTCTTGTGTGTAGAAAATCAATACATTAGACTTTGGAATATCGTCCATTACTTTTTTCTCGTTCTTAGAAACGACGAAACAAGTCTGCTCTTTGAAATCCTTTACTTCTTCTACTGGAGAACCAGCAATTTCTTTTGGTGGATTACTTCTGAAATCGCTCATCATCTGGGTAATTTCTTCAGCACCTGTTCTACCCTTTCTTACAACATTAATCAAGCCTTCGAAATAGAAACCAACTTCTTTATAGATGTCAATCATATATTCGTAAACCGTTGTTCCATTGGCTTTACACCAAGCAGCGATTTCACAAGCTGTCAAAATAGAACCACAAGAATCCTTGTCACGAACGAAATCTCCGGTCATAAAACCGAAACTTTCTTCGCCTCCGCAAATGAACTTTTCCTGACCTTCAAAATCACGAATCATTTTCCCAATCCATTTGAATCCAGTCAATCCAACTTTGCAATCCACTCCGAATTTTTCTGCAACATCAAAGAAAACGTCAGAAGTCACAATTGTAGAACCAATGAACTCTTTTCCAGTAATTTTTCCAGCTTTTTTCCATTGGTCAAGGATATAATAAGTAAGAATTGTATTGGTTTGATTTCCATTAAGAAGCTGCATTTCTCCTTCAAGATTTCTTACTGCAATTCCTAATCTGTCACCGTCCGGATCTGTTCCGATAACGATATCAGCATTTGTAATTCTCGCCAGATCCATTGCCATAGAAAGCGCTGCAGGCTCTTCCGGGTTTGGTGAAGCTACGGTTGGGAAATTTCCGCTTGGAATCATCTGTTCCTTAACCAAGTCCAATTTCGTAAATCCGGCTTTCTTCAATGCTTTTGGAACGGTCGTATAAGTTGTTCCGTGGATGGATGTGAAAACGATGTTTAAGTTATCTCTTCCAACATTTTGATAAAGAGAATTTTCCATACAAGCACCGATGTAAACATCATCCTGGTCTTCGCCAACCCATTCGATTAGGTCATCATTTCCGTTGAATTTGATGTCCTCAAACTTAGTAGCATAAACTTCTCTGATGATATTTTCATCATCCGGCGGAACGATTTGCGCACCGTCACTCCAATATACTTTGTAACCGTTATATTCCGGTGGATTGTGAGAAGCCGTCAAAACGATTCCCGCATTACATTTTTTATCTCTAACAGTGAAAGACAATTCTGGAGTTGGGCGATGTTGCTTGAACAGCAGGACTTTGATTCCGTTCGCTGTTAAAACATCCGCAACAATTTTCCCAAATTCTTTGGAGTTATTACGAACGTCATAAGCAATCGCCACTTTGATTTCTTCATTTGGAAAAGATTGATGAAGATAGTTCGCAAGTCCCTGAGTAGCCTGACCTAATGTGTATTTATTTAAACGATTCGTCCCAACTCCCATTACACCACGCATTCCTCCTGTTCCGAATTCTAATTCTCTGTAAAAAGAATCTTCCAAATCTGGTGAATTGGAATCGATTAAAGTTTGTACTGCATTTCTAGTTTCTAAATCAAATGCTTCTGCAAGCCAAAGTTTTGCTTTATCTAATGTTGATAATTCTGACATTATTTATAGTTTTTTGTTTCTTAATTAATTTTCCTATTCTCCAAAGTCGCTTTATCAGTTACTTTCAGTTTTTTTGAAGGATTTCCGTAATAAATCAATTTTGATGTATTACCGATTTTCCCTTTGATCTCTTCATCTACATTCAGTTCTGCATAATTTCCGTTCTGAGACTCGATTTCCAAATCTTTGATATACCAATATGGCGAAATAATACTTGCAGTATCTTTGATATTAAGCTTGGCTAAAGTCGTTTTTCCCAACAGATTAGCCCGGCTTTTATTTGCCATTTCTATCTCAGACTTTTCTGAAATCACTGAACCGATAAATTTAGCATTATCTTTTAAATGAAGTGCGAAATTTTCAACTTTCATCTGACTGGAAATATTAAGCTCCACAGAATCAGAGATTTTAATCACATCAAAAGGATTTTTTCCATAAATCGTAATGTTATAAAAATCCACTTTATCTGTTTCGCTTTTCTCTGAGATTGACAGATTTTTGTCTTTAACTTCAATATTAAGATTATCAAAGAAATTAGGATAAGTTTCCACGTTCACGAAATTGTGCGGACTCTGAACATAAAAAACACGGAATTTACCTTTCAAATCCAGTCTGGAAAATTCAGCTAACTCCAAATCTTTGGACTGGATTTCGCCTTTTGGTTTTACTTTTCCACAGGAAACGATTGTTAAGATTAGAAGTAAGTATAATAGTTTTTTCATTTTTAGACAATTACAATATTAGTTTGAATATCGATTCTAAATCCATATTCACCTTTAAATGATTTTTGGAATTCATTATCGATAACAAAAAAGTTACCTTTCTTTTTGCTGTTACAACCAAAAACCTTTTTATGTGTAAATGACTTAAGCTCTTCAGTATGGAATTCTTTTAGAAATTTAATTGTGCTTTCTAGCTGGTCTAACATTTCTCCACTACTTAAGTTTTTCTTGTCTTTCAATTCCACAAGATAAAGATGTCTCTTAGTAGTTAGCATTCCTTCGCATCTTCCTCTACCCTTATATTCATTATCTTGAATGATACATTTATCTATAGCTGTGAATATTATGTCATATCCATTTTTATTAAAAACTTCTGCTTGCCAAGAATCTTTATTTGTTTCAATAATATATGCTGGAGTTCCATCTTCATCATCTCGTAAACCAAAATTATTTTTATCTACAGGAATTTGCTGACATTTTGAATCAAAAAAATCTGTCATAACTCTTCTTCTAACTCTAATAATTTATCAAAAAACTCATTACTTTTTCTCAAACCAAGATTTAAAAAATTTTTGTCCGAGGGAATTCCCTCAAAGTTAGGAAGCAATCTTAAAGTTCCATCTTCTTCATTCATTTCATAAATTGAAATATCTGAAGGTCTAATAAATAAATCTGAAGACAACATTTCCGTCAATTTCTTCTGAACAACATCATTTTTACTCTTCTTGGCTTTATCAAATAATGTATAGCTTTCTATCATAATTCCTAAAAAGCTCATTAAGTATGGACTATGAGAAGTAATAATCAGTTTGTTTCCTGCAATCTTATTATTATTTAATACTAGATTTTTGATGATTTCTAATTGAGAATCCGGAAATAAGTTCTGCTCGGGTTCCTCAACTATATTAAAGAAAACATTTTTGTTAAATTTATTTGATAATGTTGAAATAGTAATACGCTTTTGTTCATCAGTCAAATTTTTATCCGACCAAATTTTATCTACAATAAATCTAAATCTTAATTGTTCATCAATACTCATCGACTCCCTTTGATTAATTTTAGAATCAACAGAGTTTGTTAAATAGTTTGTTACTAAAAAAAGAGGAATCGAAGATTGAAAACCACTCGACGACTCGGTCAAAAAAACTTTATAATCAGAACCTTTTAAGTTTACAACATCATTTAATTTATCATATTCAATTGACAAATTATTTATTGGAAAAACAACTGAACTTTTTAAAGTATTTTTTGCATTGTTAAACTCAGTGAGGAATTCATTTAGTGCTTCTGAAGATAATTTTAATTCGTTTGGCGTTTTAACGTATGAGATAAAATTTCTTTCAGAAGGGATGTACATAATTTGTGGCAATTGATAACTACCATCAACGTTTGTAATAACTTTGAAATTATCATTCTCGTATATAAAATGAAAAGCGTCACCTTTATATTCAATAATTGTTTTTTTATCTGTAGGAAAATAATTTTCTAGTCTATGATAAGTTAAAAAATGGTTTTTAAATCGGTTTTTTCGAATTAACCATTTTTCATCAAAATCTCCTCTAGTCAATGCTTTTTCAATCCACATAAACGTAGAAATCAATTTTGCAATTGTACTTTTTCCAGAACCTTGATTTCCAATAAAAATTGTATTTTTAGAAATATCTATCCAACCATCATTTTCTAGAAGACCATTTTTAATAGGCCCAAAATTCTTAATCTTAATTTTCATAATATTTCAAATTAAATCATTTCCTCAATATGATAATTCTTATGCTCACGATTGGTTCTGATAATTAACTCTCCTAAGAATCCGGCTACGAAAAGTAAACTTCCCAGAATCATCATTGTCAAAGCAATGAAAAACCAAGGATTGTTAGCAATCAGATTTCCGTAAATTTTGAAAATATAAACATCAATCAGTTTTGAAACACCTAACCAAACCGCCGATAAAAACCCAATGATGAACATCAATGTTCCCGCCGCTCCGAAGAAGTGCATCGGTCTGCCACCAAATCTGCTCACAAACCAAAGCGTTACCAGATCCAAAAATCCGCGAACAAAACGTTCTGTCCCGAATTTTGAGGTTCCATAAGGTCTTGCCTGGTGCTGAACTGGTTTTTCGGTAATATTTCTGAAACCTGCATTAGCCGCCAGAACCGGAATGTAACGATGCATATCACCGTAAACATCAATAGATTTTACGACTTGTTTTCTATAGGCTTTCAAACCGCAATTGAAATCGTGAAGCGAAACGCCGGAAACTTTCCTAGCCGCCGCATTGAAGAGTTTTGACGGGATATTTTTGGTCATCACATTATCGAAACGTTTCTTTTTCCAACCGGAAACGATGTCGTAATTACCAGCAGTTACCATTTCGTAAAGCTCAGGAATCTCTTCCGGAAAATCCTGTAAATCTGCGTCCATTGTGATAATTACATCACCATTCACTTTTTCGAAAGCAGCGTGAAGTGCCTGCGATTTTCCATAGTTTTTGGAAAATTTAATCCCGTGGATCTGCGGATGCTGGATTTTCATATTTTCTATGATAGACCAAGACAAATCTGTGCTTCCGTCATCTATGAACCAAACTTCGTAAGATAATTTGTTGTCTCGACAAACATTGTCGATTCGGGTGAACAACTCTTCCAAAGAGTCTTGTTCATTAAGCAAAGGAATGATTATAGAAAGATTCATTTTTTATAAAAAGATGTTAGATGTTAGATATCAGATATTAGAATTTTTAATTTCAGAGTAAATAATTTGTTTAAATAATACCCTTTAATTATTTATTATCCAACATCTTACTCATAGCGTTTTTTGTTTTTCAAAAAGCCAGCGATGATAATAGACAAAAGTAAATAAAATAGTAAAAATCCACCAAAAATAGCCGACAAAAATTGGAAAGAAAAATAGTTTCTGTTTTCCTTTTTCGCAATATCGCGTGCTAATTTTTGTTCTTTATAATTGTCTTCTAATTCTTTAATCTTAGTTCTGTCTTTTTGATTGGCTGCTTCAACTTTCAATTTTGCATAAGACTCATCCAGGTTTTTCATTTCTGTTTGGATGTATTGATGATTCAGCATTTCTCTTGCTTCTGTATCTACGTAATTTAGAAAAGCAAAAATCGCCAGCATAGAAAGCCCCCCTCCAACGAACAAAGTCACGAAACATTGCTTAAAAGCTTGCGGATATGTGATTTTGTTGTTTCCTCGCAACCAAAGAACGGAAAGAAATCCAGCCAAAACATACAGAAAAGTCATCCCAAATGCATTGACTTTCATACTGGTATCAAAATAATTGGCATCAGCGAAAAAGTAATAAACAACGAAGAAAGTCAACATTGTCGCTAAAAATAAACCAAAGCCAACGGCTACCGGATTTTTTGTCATAATTTTATTTTTCTAAAAAAAATTGAAAATTTTTAATTCTGAGAATCAGTTTTTTAAAATCATAAATGGATTAATAATCTTAATATCCTGTGTTTCTCATTTTTTAATTCAATATTAAATTTTATCTTTGCACCGGCAAGTCCTAAACAACCAGCTCCTGAGAATCCTCCAGGGTGGGAACGCAGCAAAGGTAATCGGTTGTAGCGGTGTGATTTAGGTAGCTTGCCATTTTTTATTTCTATAGGTTAAGAGATTAAGCAATATTCAAGATTTTGAAATTACTTAATCTCTTAATTTTTTTGTTAGAATTCGAACTCCTCTCCTAGTTTTGGTAAAGAAAAGTCGATGTTTTTATCAGAGAAATGCTTTTTCGCATCTTCATGATTGATTTCAATTGGTGGAAAAGTATCGAAATGGCAACCAATTACCTTCGGAGTTTTCAATAATTCTGATGCCGCAAAAGCCGCTTTTCTAGGGCACATTGTATAATGTTTACCAACTGGAAGGATTGATAGGTCTAATTTCCCAAAAACTTGCGGAAACAAGCTCATTTCGGCAGTTACACCTGTATCTCCAGCCAAATAAAGGTTTCTTCCATCAGCAAATCTAAAAATATATCCGGAAGCTAATCCTCCGTAAGAACCGTCTGGAAAAGAACTTGTGTGTAATGCCGGAACCATAGAAATTTTCAAACCCTCCAACTTCGCAGAACCTCCGAAATTGATATCGATATTATTGGAATGTCCAAAATATCCGCAAATCTCTGGTTGTCCAATTACAGTTGCATCAGGATGATTTTCAAGAACCTCTTTCACATCAGCGATATGGTCGCCGTGAGCGTGCGTAATTAACACATAATCGATTTTCTGAGCCTTGATATCAAATCCGGATTGCGCTTTCTGATAGTTGTAAAAAGGGTCAGAAAGAATTGTTACGCCGTTATATGTGAACAAAAAACAGTTTTGTCCCAAGAATTTTATTTTCATTTTATATTATTTATTTTTTCTTTTAATAATGAGAACTGAAAGTATTGCTACAATAAAAATTATTGGTAATATTATCCAAAGTGAAAAAATCATTTCCTTTTCTGGAGCTATTTTGACATTCTTAAATTCGGGAGTTTTATTTTTATCTTCATTCTGGTAATACAATTCTTCATTAGTTGTCTCTTTTACTTTTTTTCCAGAATCTTTGTTATCTTTAATAAGCTGAGCAAAGTAGGAAATTCGTAAATTCAGCAACGGATTATCAAATCCATATTGTTTTGAAAGATTATAAGCTTTCTGAGCCGATTCTAAATCGTAAACTATAGACAAAGCGTTTCCTAATTCAAAATACAATTTCCCAACAATCTTATCTGTTGGCTTTACAAATTGAGTTCTTTCTGATAATTGGTAAGAAACATCATTAATAAACTCTATCAATTCTGGCTTTTTATATTTTGAAGTTGGAGTTTTATCATTTCCAAAATCAATATCCAAAAGATTTTCAAGAGTTCTATTCCCTAATTTGTTTTCTAAAATTTTCACGTGAATCCACTCAGAACCGTGATGAGAATCTTTGTTGAGTTGTAATGCTTTTTGTATGTATTTCAGAGCATTTTTATTATCTCCAATTAATTCATAAGCTGTTCCCAAGTTAGAAGCGAGTTCATATTTATCTGGTTGCTTTTCTTCTATCTCTTTGAATATACAAATCGCCTTATCATATTCTCCTAAATAAACTAATGAAGTAGCATAATTTAAATAGTTGTCAAGATTTTTGGTCTTCTTGTACTCTTCCAAATCATATTTCCCATTTTCTTCAATCATTGATTTGTCAAAATCATAGATGTGCAATCCAAAGTTATGCTCTTTCATTGCGTGAGTCGTTTTTCTTTTGCCATTAACATCTGTTCCTACAATCGAGTAATTAAGACAAGCAAAAGCAAAGCTTGAAATAACAAATGCTAATAAAAATGAAATTTTCTTCATACTCAAGAAGTTAATAATTTGAAAAAATTAATTAACAAAATTAAGCCCGAAAGCCGTCAAAACAGCCATCATAAAAGTCAATATTCCGACTTGTTTTAGAAAAGGGTCAAGCAATTTTGGTTCTTTGATTTGCATAATGGATCTCCTTAATTTCATAAAAGGAAATATCAAAATCATAACTATAAATGGATAATAAAGACCTTTTTCCTGAAATCCATTGTACATCAAAAAAGCTAACATCAAAAGAATTGGTAATTGCAATAATATGATTTCGTAAATCATTGCCTTTTTAAAACCAAGCTTCAATGCAAAAGTTTTCTTTCCAGATAATTCGTCGTTGACGATGTCTCTCATATTGTTCAGATTAAGAACCGCCATACTCAACATTCCGATTGCTGTAGCAGGAAATAAAACATCCCAACTGAATGATTTGGTAAACAGAAAATAACTTCCACCAACCGAAACCAATCCGAAAAATACAAACACGAAAATATCGCCCAATCCCATATATCCGTAAGGTTTTCTACCCACTGTATATCCAATCGCAGCCAAAATACAGGCAATTCCCAATCCAATGAAAATCCAGAACTCTCTAATATTTGCAGGATAAAAAGCAACATACAACAAAGCAACAGTTGCTGCAAAAGACAAAATTGAAAGTAAGATAACCGCATTTCGCATTTGAACTGCGGTAATTTTTCCAGAAGCTACTGCTCTGCTTTCTGCTTCACCAATTCTATTTTTGTCTGTTCCTTTTACGCCGTCGCCATAATCGTTGGCAAAATTGGAAAGGATTTGATATAATAATGTTACGAGAAGTGCCAAAGCGAAAATTCTCCAATCCCAAGTTCCTCCATTCTCAGAAAGTCTCCATTTTGCAATGAAAGCTCCCATAATAATTCCACTGAGTGAAAGTGGTAATGTTCTAAGCCTCGCAGCCTGTATCCAATGTTTCATTTATTTTATTTCTGTGGCTTTTAAAATCGTTGATTTTTTTCCAAAATCCGCGCTATTTTTTAATTCGAAAACGATAGAATCATTATCGAAAGTGATATCCATTAAATGTGAGTGTGGTGTTTCCAGATAAATCGTTTTCAGTTCCAAAGTGTTTTCATCTTTCCATCGAAAACTGTTCGTGATTTTCGCAGGATAAAGTTTGTAGCTGTCCGTTATTGATTTCCTGTCCGAAGTTGGCTGAATCCACATTGTTTCCTGCTGATTCCATTTTCCGGAAGTGAATTCGAATGGATATGATTTTCCGTCAATCATTAATTTCATTTCGAATTTTTGACCATTCGATTTTAATTCTACCGATTGATATTTGTCGTTATTTTCAGTAAATGAATAAGTTTTATTTATTTTAGGAAAAATTTCACTTTTCAAAGGTTCAATGGAAAGATTATTTTCCAAATCCTTAAGTTTCTGGTAAGCCAATTTATTTTCGGGAATCGCTTTTGGTTGAAAGGCAGGTAAAAGATGTTCCCAAACAAGGTTTAATTCTTCCTGAAGATTGTTACTTTCTGCCGTCATAATCACAACTGCATCTTGCTCCGGCAAAACCAACATATATTGTCCGTAAGCACCATCACCACGGAAGGAATTGAAACGACTTCTCCACATCTGATAGCCATAACCCTGAACCCAATCGTTTTCGCTTTTCAGCTTTTCGTCAGCATTTGGATTTTGTAAAATATGTGCAGAACTTGCTTCATTAATCCAATCTTCAGAGATAATTTGTTTGCCGTTCCATTTTCCTTTTTGGAGAAAAAGCTGGGCAAATTTGGCCATATCTTCCGTTTTCACACGCAATCCCCAACCGCCTGTATTAATGCCTTGCGGATTACTTTCCCAATCGTAACCTTTGATTCCAAGTGGTTCAAATAATCTTGGCTTCAAATAATCTGCAACAGTTTGACCGGTCACCTTCTGAATAATTGCAGAAAGCATAAATGTGGCCAACGAACTATAATTGAATTTACTTCCTGGTTTATTGTCAATAGGAACAGCCAGATAAGCTTTTACCCAATCGTTTTCGCTTCCACGGATAAAATCAGGTTCTTTCGCCATTCCCGATGACATTGTCAAGAGATTTTGGATTGATAATTCTTTAAGATTATCACTGATTTCTGAAGGTTGTTTATCCGGAAAAAACGAAATGACTTTATCGGTAACTTTCAACTTATTTTCCTGAACTGCAAAACCGATTGCAGTTGCAGTAAAACTCTTACTGCAAGAATATAATCTGTTCTTTAAATCTTTCTGATAAGGATTCCAATGCACATCCGAAATCACTTTTCCGTGCCTGAGAAGCATAAAACTCTTAAACTCGGTGGATTGCAATTTATTTGCAGCTTGTAAAAATTTGACAATTGCTTCCGAAGAAATGCCTTCTTTCTCAGGAATACTTTTTTGCAAAGGACTCTGAGCTGAAAACAAAGCACAAGCAAAAGCCATTTGTGGCAAAACTGCTTTTCTGCAAATAAAAGACGGATTGAACATTAGAAATATATTTAAACTGAATTATTTTAAGAAATCCACTGGTCATCACCAAAGTTAGGTTTACGTTTCTCTAAAAACGCATTCCTGCCTTCTTTGGCTTCTTCCGTCATATAAGCCAAACGCGTTGCTTCGCCTGCAAAAATCTGCTGACCAACCATTCCGTCGTCTGTTAAATTCATAGCAAATTTCAGCATTCTGATGGAGGTTGGAGATTTTGCAAGAATTTCCTGAGCCCATTCGTAGGCTGTGTCTTCCAATTCTGCGTGAGGAATCACAGCGTTTACCATTCCCATATCAGCAGCTTCCTGAGCAGAATAATTTCTTCCTAAAAAGAAAATTTCTCTGGCTTTTTTCTGACCCACCATTTTCGCCAAATAGGCAGATCCATAACCGCCGTCAAAACTTGTAACATCCGCATCGGTTTGTTTGAAGATAGCGTGTTCTTCACTTGCCAAAGTCAAATCACAAACCACGTGAAGTGAATGTCCGCCTCCAACAGCCCAACCATTTACAACTGCAATCACAGCTTTTGGCATAAAACGAATCAAACGCTGAACTTCCAAAATATTCAAACGATGTCTTCCGTCATCCCCTACATAACCTTGATGCCCACGTGCTTTTTGGTCACCGCCACTGCAGAAAGCATGACCGCCATCTTTTGGGCTTGGACCTTCTCCTGTCAATAATACAACGCCAATAGACGAATCTTCATAAGCATCATAAAAAGCATCGTAAAGTTCTGAGGTTGTTTTCGGTCGGAAAGCGTTTCTGACTTCTGGTCTGTTGATAGCGATTCTTGCAACGCCATTTGATTTTTTATAGGTAATATCTTCGTATTCTTTGACGATTTTCCAGTCTGCCATTGTGTGAAAATTTTTCCCAAATATACGCACATTAATTGGAATTGTGAAGCGTAATGATGGATGTCAGACGTTGATTTTTGCGCCAGCGCGTAAGGGATAGTAACGGTTATCCTTTTGTTTTTTCTGGGATTTGGGTTCTATCAGAAAGACAAATGTTTATAAAAAAACAAAAGATATGAGTGGATAGCCCGACCCGCTTGTTTTTCTATGTCAAACTTTGGTTTTTCTCATAAATGTTCTGGAAAAACAAAGGGTTACGCCCTAATAAAAAGCTCCGGAAAAATCCAGAGCTTGTAAATTATATTGAAATCAAGTTATTCTACAACTTTGATTGCGCTTGCCAAAAATCTAGTCTCAGTTTTTGGTTCTTTGATAGCATCAATTTCTGCCTGAGATTTTTTAGCGTCTTCTGCGTAATGTTGCAATTCTTTCACAGAAGTAGTTTTGCTTTCTGCGCTGCCTTCCAACACTACAGTTTTACCTTCCAAAGCAGTCGGAACGAAGAATGCGTAATCTTTCATTTTAACGAAGAAAGTTTCGCCAGAATCTGTTGCCAGACTTACCCAGCATCCTTTTTTAGGGCAAACGCCGGTCACTTTTCCTTTGACGGAAGTTTTAGCGATTTTTGGTGTTGCTTTTAATTCTTTATTAAGTTCATCCGTAGAAATGGCTTTTTTAACTGCTTTTGCAGAAACATCCTGACCATAGAACTCTCCTACTTTTGCATCGCCAGCCGGTGGACCAGATTGTGCGAATGCTGAAACTGATAAACCGATGAGAACGAATGCGAATAATATATTTTTCATAAAGAATTGTTTTATTTTTAATGATGTAAATTTAGAAAATTAATTAAAATGAAAAATTTTATTTTTTGATGTAATGAAAACAACTTTTCAATTGTCATATTAATTAACAAATCAAAACTATAAAAAATTATACTTATGAAAATAAAACTTTTATCCCTAATTCTTTTGGCTTCTGTTACCAATTTTTCCTGCATACAGAAAAACGGTTCCAATGATGTGATGTTTTCTCACCTATTATCAGACTCCGGAAAAGGTGAAGTGATTGAGAAATCTTATTCTATTGAGTTTGATGAGTTGCAAATCTCAACTTCTCTTAGTGCAGAAATTTTTAAATCCAGTGAAGAAAAAATAGTTGTGTACGCTCCTTCTGACCTAATGCAATATGTGGTAGTAAAACAAGAAGGAAGAAAAGTTCAGGTAAAAATCCAATCTGAAGGTAAACTGAACATCTCAACAGACAGAATCAAAATTAAAGTTTATGCTAAAGATTTTAACGGATTGGCAGCCAACTCCAGTGGAAGTATTACTTTGAAAGATGATTTCAAATTTTCTGACCTTGATGTGAAAGTGTCAAGCTCCGGAAACATCAAAGGAAATATCAATGGAAACAACATCAATATCCAAGCTTCCAGCAGTGGCGATTTTTATGGTGATATTGTTGCAAAAAATCTTAATTTACAATCTTCTTCTTCAGGCGGAATCAAAATCACTGGAAAGGCAGACAGCGTAAGTGCACAAGCTTCTTCAAGCGGCGATATCAAAGCTGAAAACTTGACCGCAGACAGCGCAGTTCTTACCACTTCTTCCTCGGCTGATATTACGATTGGTGTTCGTAATAGCGTGACAGCAAGTGCTTCTTCCAGCGGCGATATCAATGTTGTGAAAAGAGGCGACCTGAATAAAGTGACCAAAAACGAAAGCAGTTCCGGTTCTGTTAATATCCGGTAATTATATTATTTTCTCAAACTGAAAAGAGACCTGAATTTCAGGTCTCTTTTGTATTTATATAAAATCAAATTCTGATTAGAACTTGATGATATCTTCCATTTTAGCAGTTTCCTCGTTTACCAACTCGTCATCTACCAAGATTTTCCCAGAGTGCTCATCGATAATAATCTTTTTTCTCTGAGCAATTTCCATTTGTTTCTGTGGCGGGATTGTGAAGAAAGAACCTTTTGGCGCTCCTCTTTCCAAACCTACAACTGCAAGACCTGTAGATGAACCTTGACGGATTCTTTGGTAAGAAGCCAATAATCTGTCATCGATTTTCTCAGCAAACTCTTTAGATTTTTCCAATAGATAATCTTCTTCTTTCTGAGTTTCAGAAATCAAATTATCCAATTCGTTTTTCTTGTGAGTCAAGTGGTTTTTTAGTTCATCAATCTTAGCGTTCAAATCAGCCAAAGTTTCTTTTTTGTGATCGATTTTCCCACCGAATTCTTTGATTCTTTTTTCAGCTAACTGAATTTCCAATTCCTGATATTCTACCTCTTTTGATAAAGCTTCGAATTCTTTGTTATTTCTAACGTTATCTTGCTGCGTTTTATATTTATCAATAAGAGTCTGAGCTTGTTTCATCAAGTCTTTTTTGCTGTTGATTTCAGCATTTTGCTCAGCAATTTCAGATTCGAATTTTTGGGCTCTTTTTTCAAGACCTTCAATTTCTATCTCAAGGTCTTCTACTTCAATCGGCAATTCGCCTCTTGTATTGCGAATCTCATCCAAACGGGAATCGATAATTTGCAAATCGTAAAGAGCTCTTAATTTTTCTTCAACAGAAATTTCGTTTACTTTAGCCATATCTATATAAAATAATTAACAGGATTTGTTTTTATTGTCGTTTTAGCGATTGCAAATGTAGTGAATTTTTCGGACAAAATTTCAAATAATTGTTGAGTTACAAATTGTTCTGATTCGAAATGTCCAATATCACAAATCAGCAATTTATCTTCCCCTGAAAAGAAATCGTGATATTTCACATCGCCAGTCAAATAGGCATCACATTTTGCAGATATAGCTGACTTTATTCCACTTGCCCCACTTCCTCCTAAAACTCCTACTCTTTTGATTTTTTTTCGAGTTAAATTATTGTGTCTGATGATATTAAGATTAAATTTTTCTTTAACAAACTTTAGAAAATCCACTTCATCCATTTCTGTTTCCAAATCTCCGAATCTCCCCAAACCGGTATATTGATTTTCATTATCTAAAGAAATCAATTGATAAGCGACTTCTTCGTAAGGATGATTTTGTTTCATCGTAAAAAGAATCTGATGTTTTTTGTAATCTTCAAAAATCACAGAAAATAGAACTTCATTCGCATTTTCTCTTTCATTTTCTTTTCCCGTTACAGGATTTGAACCTTCTAAGGGTCGAAAAGTTCCATTTCCATTAATCGAAAAACTGCATTCGTCATAGAAACCAATATTTCCGGCTCCAGCTTCAAATAAAGCATTTTTCAATTTCTCAGCAGAATCAACTGGAACGTAAACTTCTAACTTCTTTAATTGATTTTGTTTTGGCATTAATATTTGCTGATTCTTCAAACCAAGAACTTCACAAATTTTATAATTAACCCCGAAATAATCATTATCAAAAGCTGTATGAATCGCATAAATGGCAATTTTATTTTCTAAAGCTTTCAGAACAGCTCTTTCAACATAATTTTTTCCGGTAATCGATTTTAATCCCGAAAAAATAATCGGATGAAAACAAAATATAAAGTTTAAATTCTTTTCAAGAGCTTCATCAACCACAGATTCCAAAGCATCGTGAGCAATTAGGATTCCGGAAATTTCTCTATCAGGGTTTCCACAAAGCAAACCAACATTATCAAAATCTTCTGCTTGTCTTGTTGGAACTATCTTTTCAAATTCATTTATAAATTCTTTGATTTTCATATTTAAGATATTATTTGATGAATAATCTATCATCGAAAGTAAATTTTTCTATTTTCTTAATTTTCACTTCCGTAAAATTAATATGTCTCGGATTAATAATATAATTGAATTCGCCCTGAACAGCGGCCGAAGGAATTTTCATCACTAAGAATTTATTCTCTTTGAGGAATTTATCTCCAATTTTCTGCGTACTATCCGGATGCGGAAAAGCATTCCAATCTTTCGGCAATCTTTTTGGTTCGAAAAAATCAAACTCAGGGAACTCTATATGAACCAAACGATAATCCTTGGGCAAAATCCCCAAAGGAATATGAACAGCAATCTCTGTAACACACAAAGCAATAGATTGCCCTGTGTATAAAGCAGAATTACCTTTGCTATTCCATCTTCCGCCTGCTATTTCAGCGCCTTTCCCCGAAAGATCATTAGCATAAATTTCTTTCGCCAATCTATAAACTATCATCCGATATTATGCTAAAATACCGTGCTCTATGCGAGTCAACTCATCCATAAGAAGAGAAACACCAAAATTACTACCCAGTAAATCCTGCGGTTTCGTTTTACCCAAAGCAAGATTCTCAGATTGCAACCATATCAGGAAATTTTCAGAAGAACCAAAAACTTCCTTACCTCTTGTGTAAAGCATTTCTATCTGAAGGATTTTTTCCGATTGCAAAGTATCAAACGTTTTCTCTTCTTTCTGATATCTGGATAAAGTTTTCCCGGAAATATGAAGAAAACCAGCCCACTCTTGAAAACTAAATGGAAATTTTTTCACAAGATTATCAAAAAAATTGAAAGAAATACCTCTTTGGGCAATATCTATAATCTTAAAAACACCAGCATCATCAAAGTTCTGATATCCATAGATTGCGGCAGATTCTTGAACAGCATCTATTTTTTCTGTGACTTTATATTTTTTCATCTTTCTTTATTTTTCTTTTACAAATATACGAACTTTGTCCAAATAAAAAAGACTTTTGTCTGTTATTTTAAACGGAGTTTATTTTAACTACTTTTATAATCTTAATTTTACTTTTTTTTAGTTATGAGAATTAAACCAGAATTTGACCTTATTCCTGAGGAAGGTTGGCGTAAGAAAATCTACGAAACCGTTTATTTATCACAGACAAAAGCAGGTAAAATATTTGATATTAGCTTATTGATTCTAATTATCGTATCTACTGTTTTGCTGATGGTAGAAACTATTCCAATAATAAGACTACAATACTATAAAGAGTTCTATTACGCAGAATTTTTCATTACTCTAATCTTCACAATAGAATATATTTTGAGAATAATCTGTATAAAAGATCGTGAGGAATACATTTTTAGTCCTTTGGGAATTATTGATTTTCTTTCCATAATTCCATTTTACATTAGCTTGTTTTTTCCTATTTGGCACTTTGTGGCGGTTATCAGGATTCTAAGAATTTTAAGGATTTTCAGGATTTTCAACTTAGCTGATTATATGCACGACGGAAGGTTCATCGTGTCTGCATTAAAACACAGTTCTAGAAAAATCTATATTTTCCTATTATTTATGATAATTTTCATTGTCATTATCGGGTCATTGATGTATGTTGTAGAAGGAGGAAAAAATGGATTTAGCAGCATTCCGCAGAGTGTGTATTGGGCGGTTGTGACTATTACGACAGTCGGCTATGGTGATATTTCTCCAGGAACGCCAGTTGGCAAAATCCTATCAATGATAGTAATGCTTTGTGGTTACAGCATAATTGCCGTTCCTACGGGAATTGTGACTTCAGAATTCAGAAAACAAAAGAAAAATAATTTTCAGTGTGATAAATGTGGCAATCAGGACAATGATGAAAACGCTCGTTATTGCAAAATCTGCGGAGAAAAAATTATTTAAAAATAAATTCATATCCATTAATAAATAATAACATATAAATACTTAAATTTGATATACTTCAACATAAAGAAAATATAATTAATAATACTTCAACAATTAAATATAATCTCAATGAAACCATTTAATTTCATAATCTGGATTATTATCATTAATTGTTTTGGCAGTTGTTCTTCCAAAAAAACAACTACTATTCAACCATCGCACGTTCTTTCTGTTAGAAATCATATTTACACAACAGTCAATTTTAAAACTTCTGATGGGCTTACTGTTTACGCAGATCATTATTCGAAGTATGGAAAGCATAATCCTTTAATTATTTTTTACCATCAAGCCGGTTTTAGCAGAGGCGAGTTTAGAAATATAGCACCAAGATTACTGGAATTAGGCTTCAATGTTTTAGCTGTTGATCTAAGGTCTGGAGACATCGTCAACCAAGTTACAAATCTCACCAACAAAGAAGCCATTACCTTAGGAAAATCCACTGAATTCCTAGATGTCATTCCGGATTTGGAAGCATCATATAATTACGCAAAGAATCACTTAAAAGCAAGAAAAATAATTTATTGGGGAAGCTCATATTCAGCCTCTTTAGGATTTTATATGGTTGCTAAAAATCCAAAAGACTACAAAGCTCTCATAGCTTATTCTCCTGGTGAATATTTTAAAATTGAAAACAAAAGCATCAACGAGTACGCAAAAGAAATTAAAATTCCGGTCTATATTTCATCTGCCAGAAATGAAGAGTTTTCTTGGAAATCAATTTATAAGTCTGTAAGTTCAAAGAAAAACTTTTATTTACCTTCAAAAACAAAAGGTCATCACGGAACAATTGCTTTATCTTCTTTTAACGATGATGCTGAAGAAAACTGGCAGGCTATTATTCCTTTTTTAGAAAGAATAAAGTAAAATCTTCTTCATTTTCGTTGAATGTACGTTTAGCCTCTTCATAACCAATATCGAATATTTCTTTTAAGCGTTGCGGATTTCTTTCGAAAATTCCATATTTGGACAATTTTTTTGAAGTAATGAACCAATCACAAAAAGCGAATTTATAAATCTCTGTTCTATGAGATAACAATTCATAAGCTCTTGTAGTAACAGAACGAATTGTTTTAAGGTCATTAACTTTTACATCTTGCGGCGGTGTAACATAGACTCCAATCAATTTATCACATTCATTATGGATGACATCGGCTGGAAAATTATTTAGAACGCCACCATCGCTGTACATTTCGTCATTGATAAAATAAGGCGTAGAAATCCCCGGAATACAGGACGATGCAATAATAGCATCAACAATTTTATAATTTTTTTCGAAAACTTTTTGCTGACCTGTAATTAGTTCTGTCGCTACAATTCTCACATCTTTCTCCAAATCTCCCAAAGTCATATCCTGAAAAATCGGATTGAGGTAAGTCGTAAAAATAGCAGACGAAACAAACCCAGGCTGATTAAATGTAAAATGCTTCCAATGAAAAAAATAAATAGACTGAAAAAAATCCAAAATTTCCTCAGGAGTTTTCCCAACAGCATACAACGAACCAACAATAGAACCAGCACTGCAACAGGAAAGAATATCTGGTTCGATATTTTTCTCCTTAAAAAACTTCAGCACACCAGCATGAGCCAATCCACGCGTTCCTCCACCTGATAAAACCAATCCTAATTTTGAATCTTCCATTAAGTAAAATTAAAAAAACCGTAGAAGAATCTACGGTTTTCATTTATTAATATTTTGTTAATCTATTAGATGTGAATCACTTCTCCATAAGCCGCAGCCGCTGCTTCCATAATGGATTCTGACAATGTTGGATGCGGATGAATAGATTTGATGATGTCGTGACTAGTTGTTTCCAGTCTTCTTGCTACAACTGCTTCAGCAATCATATCAGTAACGCCGTCACCAACCATATGACAACCTAACCACTCGCCGTATTTAGCATCAAAAATAACTTTGATGAAACCATCAACATCGCCATTTGCAGTTGCTTTTCCGGAAGCTGAGAAAGGGAATTTACCAACTTTGATTTCGTAACCTTTTTCTTTAGCTTGCTTTTCAGTCAAACCAACAGAAGCAATTTCCGGATGACAGTAGGTACAACCAGGAATATTTCCATAATCGATGGCTTCTACGTGCAATCCTTTGATTTTCTCCACACAAGTAATTCCTTCAGCAGAAGCAACGTGAGCCAAAGCCTGAGTCGGGATAATATCGCCGATTGCATAATAACCAGGAACAGAAGTCTGGTACCATTCGTTTACCAAAACTTTTCCTTTTTCAGTTTTGATACCAACAGCCTCAAGACCGATTCCTTCTACGTTAGAAGCAATTCCAACAGCAGAAAGAAGAATATCAGCTTCTAAAGTGATTTCTCCGGTTGCTGTTTTCACTTTTGCTTTTACTCCATTTCCTGAAGTATCAACAGATTCTACAGAAGAATTAGTCATTATCTCGATACCAGCTTTTTTCAAAGATTTCTCAACGTGTTTTGAAACTTCTTCATCCTCCAAAGGAACGATGTTTGGCAAAAACTCAACAACAGTCACTTTAGTTCCCATAGAATTATAGAAATCAGCAAACTCGATTCCGATAGCTCCAGAACCTACAACAATCATAGATTTTGGCTGCTCAGGAAGCGACAAAGCTTGTCTGTATCCAATTACTTTTTTACCATCCTGAGGAAGATTTGGCAATTCTCTAGAACGAGCTCCAGTTGCAATAATAATATTAGTTCCGGAATATTCTGTAGTTTTTCCTTCTGCGTCGACAACAGAAACTTTTTTACCAGCTTTCACTGTTGCAGTTCCCATAATAACATCCACTTTATTCTTTCTCATTAAGAAAGCAATTCCGCTACTCATTTTAGAAGCTACACCTCTACTTCTCTGAATCACTTTTGTGAAATCGAAGCCTGGATTTTCTACTTTATTAAGACCATAATCTTCAGCATGCTTCAAATAATTGAAAACGTGAGCAGATTTTAGAAGCGCTTTAGTCGGGATACAACCCCAGTTAAGACAAATACCTCCAAGATTTTCTTTTTCGATTATAGCGGTTTTGAAACCCAATTGAGCAGCTCTGATTGCAGTTACATATCCGCCAGGTCCACTTCCAATAACAATAATATCGTAGTTCATTGTGATTAAAAAATTTTAGCGAATTTACGGAAAATTATTGAAAGCATAGTATGACAAAAAGCAACTTTGTGAGTTGCTTTTGTATTAAATTAAGTTTAACGGTTTGATTCTAAAACAAACTCACTTATATATTATTAGAACACCGAATGACAGCAGCCCGACCTGAGCGAGAGTGACAAAAACGAGAACGGAGGGCGGAAATAGCTGACCAAATCATTTACAATCCTAATAACACTTTATATTTCAACGAATTGACTTTGAATGAGAAATCTATTTTCTTGGTTTCATTGGCATTAAGAACAATGTCCCAAGTCAAATCGCCTGTTTTCTCATCGTAAATTGCGCCACCTTTATTCACCATACTGATAATGATTTGCTTGTCCGTAGATACAGGAACCTGATCCTTTATTCTCAGTTTTATTTTTTCGTTTTTGTTGTTTCTGATGGTAAACTGATAAGCATATTGCTGTTCTTTGTTGGAGGACGAAATGCTTTTTTCCATCGTCTTGTCCTTTATCAAATCTCTTTTAATAGAAACTCTCCTATCATCGCCCAAAGTGAGCAAAAGTTTGTTGTCCGTATTTTCTGTGTTAAGGGAAGTTTTGCCAACATTAGTATCTTGGAAAATGATATTCGCTTCTGCATTGATGAGATTGTACTTGTCCAGATTATCCAACTCTGCAATCAAAAATACCGTTTTATCCATCTTCGGAATCGTGTAATAAGTGTAAGTTGCCGGAATCTCGTTGACATCCAAATTGATGCTGTTATCCTGATCATTAGACAAAATCGTGTATAAATCCTTCAAATCATAACCAACGTTTAGTTGATTTTGAAATGCACTGGCACGAACAACTACTACAGATTCTATATCTTTTTCATCGGCTCTATCAGCTTGAGGTGTATTTTTTATTCCATAAGTCACTTCATCTTTCACGATTGGAATAGGTTGTTGATAATACAAATTCCAATCATACAAATTCGGAATCTGTTTATGAACATTTGGGAAACCAGAAATCAAATGCAGTTCTACATTTTTCCAATCCAATCCAGAATTTTGTCTGATTAATGCTTTATATAATAATTTTGTTTTTGAATTGATATCCGGAATCACAACATCATAATATGGTCGCCAAGAAGCCTCTCGAACACTGTATTTGATGTCCAGATTCACCAATTCGTCGACATCGCTGGAAACCTGAACCACCAATTTTCCTTTTGGATAGTTTTCCATTTCCTTGCTGTTCAAATCAAATTTGGTTTGGAGTTTTCCTAATTTGACATTCAGTTTAGAAATGTCATTTTCCACGTTATCCAATTGCAAACTAAGGTCAATTCTCTTCTTTTGGTAATATTCAATCAACTTTTCCAATTCTTTGGAATAAGATGTTGACCCAGAATTAATGGTTTGATTTTTATCCAAAATCCCGATACTGTTCGCCAGAGAGGTTTTCTGAATTGTAAGATCTTTAATCTTTTTCTCCATCAGAGAAATGCTGTCCAAAACAACTCTGTGTTCCGGATTTTTCTTATCCAATTCTATTTTATAAAAATCTTCGTCATCCGTAAAACGATAAGTCAACACAGAAACCTTGGATTTGGAACCGATTTTTATTGAGGATTCATCAATGTCTTCAGCGATATTGGCAATCACGATTTCCGAACTTCCTTTTGGGATTTTGAAAGTTGTATTGCTGTACAATTCTGCAGATTGTTCATATAGCATCACCGATTTTAGTTTTGCTTCTGAGAAGATTGGTTTTTGAGCTGTAACAATTGTGATAAAAATGCTAAAGCTGATTGTTAAAAAATGTTTTAATTTCATAATATGTGTTTTTTAATTCAGTTTTTTATTAATTTAAATGTTTCTGAATCTGTTCCGTATTTCAGTTTAACAAGATACACACTTTGAGGGTAATTTGAAATATCAAAATGATGAAGACCTTTTACTAAGTTGTTTTTCTTAATTAAAATCTTCCCTGTATAATCATACAATACAAATTCTTCAACATCTCTTTTTGTATCAATTTTGAAACTACCTTTTGTTGGATTTGGATAAATCTTAGTGGCGAAATCTTTTTTATCCAAACTTTCTACTTCCAATTTTTTGTTGATGTATTCTTTTGTAACACCATCTTTACAATCCGGAACAGTTGAACGCTGAAGAATTAACCTCAATAACAAATCATTCAGTTTTTCAACTTCATATTCGCTTGCAGTTGGTTTGATGTGATTGTTGCCAATTCCGCTGTCATTAGTCAAAAAGGTATAAGTTCCGTTTGTCAACAATGCAAATGTCCGCATCAGATATTCCGTTTGTTTATCGGTGTCGCTTGCTGCAATTGGAATAATAATAATTCCTTTTTTGGAAGCTAGTTTTATTTTTTGGTGAAGTCTTTCAATATTTTCCTCGGACAAATGTGGTGGCGCATCCAGAAGAAGAAACATTATTTTCGTGGAATTTTCATTACTCCAAGCTAATTCATCAATTGATGAATCTAAAGCTTCTACAACTGCTTCCGGCGTATCACCTCCACCTTTTGCATCTTGTTTTTTGATGAAATTTATAAGATTTTCTGAATTGTTAGAAAAATCAAATTTTCTAGTCACGTACTCATCACCATTATCTCTGTAAAAAACAGAACCATATCTTACATTAGTTTGCGTCAAATTGGATTCTACTTTTTTCAAAACATCCAATAATTCTGATTTCAAATAATTGATTTCATCTCCCATAGAACCTGTTGCATCTACAACAAATACTAAGTCTAAAGCTCTTCTTCGAGTACAGCTCTCATTGATTTTAATCAAATTTTGTCCGTCACGAAATTCTTTTGCATTGTTAACCAATAAATTTCCATCCTCATCTACAATTGAATATTGAGAATAATTCTGATTTTGATTCAAAATTGATGAAATCCAAAGTTCAGCATTCCCACGATTGTCCGTTATACTTTCCCAAACGATTTCTTTTTTATCATTTATCAGCTTTAATTTTTTTCCTATAACTGGATTATTATCCAAATTGGTCAATTGAACAGAAACTCTTTTATCTGGAAAAAATTTCCAAGTATTTTTATATTGGTCAAGAATAGGAACCGCAATATCCTGCCAATAATTCCATTTGGAAAAATCGTTCACTTCGCCAGCTGTTAGTTTTCCAGCGTCTGGTAAATCTTTTTCAGATTCTTCAACTTGTTTTTGCAAAGCTTCTTTAGATTCTGTCTTAAGTTGTTTTTTTAATGCTCTTTTCTCTTTTCTGGAAAGATTTTTTGTTTTAATTATTACGACACCATTTAACGCTTTGCTTCCATACAAACTGGTTGCGGCTTCCTTTTTTAGAATCTGCATCGATTCTATAGAATTAGGATTGAGAACAGTCAAAATTTTTGAAGATTCTTCTTTCCCATCCACGATGTACAATGGTTCTTTAGATTTATCATAAGAAGATAGTCCTCGAATCAACGTAGTAGCCGAATTAGATTTATTAACTTTAAGTCCCAGTGCTTTTCCTTCAAGAAGCGAAGAACGTCCTAAAGGGAATCCATCTTTGATTCCTGTTATTGAATTTTTTTCAGCTATTTCTGTAGCATACATTGCAGAAACTTTCGTTTCACTTGCAGATTTATGATTAGAAGGAGGCGCTGGCGGTGGAGAATATGTAGGTTCATAAACTTCATTTTTAACTAATCCGCTTGTTGTTTCCAGAAGTTTTGGAATTGGTGGAGGCACACTTATGTTTTCAACTTCAACACGATTAATGTTGTTTTCATCTGTTACATACTCAGGTTTTCTCTCAAAAAGAATAGCATCATTATTCTTAGGCTGAGCTTCGTGATATGCAATAATATCTTGTACTTCAGCGGGTTTTATTGGACTTTTAGCTAAATTCTCTTTAAAAGTTTTATTGATTTCTTCAACTTTTTTCGGAGTTTCTATCAGATTGGGATTGATTGGTTTTCCGTAATCATTTGAAGCGATTTGAAGTTCAATTTTCGCTTTATCATCATTCATAAAATATAAAACGCCAAATGTCAAAGCCAATCCTGCAGCAATTCCGTAAGGTAACCAAATCGGGATGATTCCTTTCTTTTGTTCTTTCTTGTCCAGCTTTTCTTCAACTTTTTCCCAAACTTTTTCAAAAGAAGGAAATGTTGGATTTTCTTCTGCCGATTTCCCAGCATCGCTAAACATTTTATCAATATCTTGATTTTCCATTTTTTTAAACTTTAAGAATTAATTGTTTGAAGTTTCACAAGCTCCTGCAATTTTTTGCGGGCAAAATTCACCTGAGATTTGGATGTTCCTTCTGAGATCGAAAGCATTTGCGCAATTTCTTTGTGAGGATAACCTTCCATCGCAAACAGATTGAAAATTGTTCTACAGCCTTCAGGAAGGAAATTAAGAAGAGACAAAATCCCTCTTTCTTCTGAAACATTTTCTGTCTCTGAGTCTGGTAAATCCACAAAATTTTCTTCAATAGAAATAGAAAACGGCTGTTTCTTGCGAAGCTTCTGAAGACACTGATTCACTACAATTTTCTTTGCCCAAGCATCGAAAACCTTAAAATCTTTGAGTTGTTCCAGTTTTGTGAAAATGATGTAGAAAGAATCAGCCAAAACTTCTTCCGCATCTTCGTCGTTTTTCAGGTAACGTTTGCAGGTCGCAAAGAATCTGCCTGCATATTCTTCATAAAGTTTCCGCTGTGCGTTGCGGTCTTTATTTCTGCATCTTATGTATATGTCGTGTTCCATACATTGGCTTTTATAAGGAAAGATGCAATAGTTTAAAAAAGGTTGGAATTATTCTGAAAATTTATGAAAAAACTTTGAAAGTTGGCTTCCAAAGTTTTGAAATTAAATTATTATTGGATTGAAAGTCTTCGACTCCGCTCAGACTGACATTACATTTAGTATTAGAATTGTCACACTGAGCGGAGTCGAAGTGTTTTATTTTAATCCATTCAAATTATAATTTCTCTAAGGCTTTTTCAAAAGTATCATACTGAAATTTAAATCCATTTTCCAATAGAATCTCAGGATAGACATTTCGGCTTTTCAGCATCAGTTCGGTTTCTGTTTTGATGAAGATTGAAGCGATTTCTAATAACCAAACCGGACTTGGAATCCCAAATGGAACTTTAATCTTTTTCCGAATTTGGCTCATCATATTTTCATTAGACAAAGGTTCTGGAGCTGTAATATTAATTGCACCTTCAAGCTTTTCATTTTCAATAATGAAGTTAACGGCTTCACAAAAATCATCAATATGAATCCAGCTCATCATTTGGTCACCTCTACCCTGTTTTCCTCCTAAACCGAGTTTCGAAATCTGCATAAACTTTGGAAATGCACCATCATTTTCTCCAAGAACAATTGAAGTTCTGAGCGCCACTTTTCTGATATTTGGATTTTTTGTTTTGAAGAATTCTTTCTCCCAAGATTTACAGATATTCATAGAGAAATCATCGCCGATGATTCCGTTTTCCTCTGTATTGAGGTGTGTTTCTGAATGAACATAAATTGTTGCGGAACTTGCATTCAGCCAAATTTTTGGTGGATTTTGACATTCATCAATAACGCTTTGCAAAACTCTTGTTGAGTTGATTCTAGAATCGTAGATTTCTTTTTTGTTCTTTTCATTGTAACGACAATCAACAGATTTTCCTGCAAGATTAATTAGGACATTTGCATTTTCCAATTCATTTTTCCAAGCTCCAATTGTTTTTGCATCCCAAAAGATTTCGTTTCTGCGTTTCGGATTTCTTGTAAGGATTTTAACTTCGTAGTTTTTATCAAGAAAATAGTTTTCGAGATTTCTTCCAAGGAAACCGGTTCCTGCTGCGATGATTATTTTCATTGTGTTCATTTTTTTAGGTTAACCACATAGACACATAGAATTATGATGTTAGATTTCAAAAAAAGAGTAAATAGTAGAATTGAAAGGTTTGCAAACTATTTTATCTTTTAATACAAAGAAACTACATGTCTATGTGGTTTAAAATATTTTTAATTAATAGCAAATTCCACATTTCTCCTTGTATGGACTTCAATTTCAGAACCTTCTGCAAGCATTACTGATATTGGTTTTGCATCGTTCAGAAAATTGAAATCAGCTCCATAATTTTCTTTGAAATCCACCTTAATTTCATAATTCTGGATGTTGTAAAAATTCCATTTTGGATGTTTTACTTCATATTCAGAAGTTTGATTATTGTTTTTTGTAAACCCAAAGTAATGTTCTGTAATGAATTCAAAATCAGAACCCTTAATCATTTCTCCCTGAATATTTTCTGCTTTTAAAGTCATTGTATTGAGTTTTGAAGTCTGCCAGCTGTAAGAAGTGGAAAGTTCATTATTAGATTCTATGATAGAATGAGCCATCGGTAAAGTGCAATAATTCTCATTATAAAATGTGTTCGCAACAAGACTCAAAGCTTTTTTAGGAACGATTTCTTTGATGAAAACCACACCTCTTTTCCAGATTCCGTTTTCGTGTTTTTTCACATAAAATCTTAAATTCACCTCTTCAAAATTTCTATGAAAAGGAACAGAAATCCCAAGAAGTTTTGTATTGAGGAACATAAATCCAACGAGGCTTACCAGACATTTTCCTTTATAAAAATCAAGCTCTGTTCCTTTTGGTAAATAAGGTTTTAGAATTTCAGGATTGATTTCGTAATTTATAATGGCTAGTTTTCGCCATTCTGCTGTTAGGAATTTCATTTTCTTTAATTTTTTATAATTCTCGCAGATTGAACCGATTTTGCAGATTTACATTTTAAAAATCAGCTTGATTTGCTTAATCTGCGAGACACCTCATTAAGCTTTTCAAAATTTTAAATAATTTTAATTATTCGAAATAATATATAAAAGAACTGCTCCGAAAGTGATTCTGAAAATCATCCAAGAAATAGTTGGAACAATCCCAAATTTCAGAATTCTGCATCGTCTCAAATGTTCTAAAAACATTATGAATACTACAATTGCGAAGTAGATAAAATAGAATACTTGGCTAAAATTGAAGAATAAAGCGGGAATTAAAAGTAATGTTCCAAGCAAAGAAACGGTCATCATATTTCCAAGATAATCCCAGATTCTGTCTTTGAGATAAATCCCCATAAATGCACTCTGCCAAAGGATTTGCATACAGCAGATGAAAAATTCTAATCCAAAATTATTTTTAAAATTCGGGAACAAACGCTGATTGTAAAATCCTAAAACATAAGCGGAAAACAATAAAACAAAAGCAAGGTAAAACAGTCTATATTTCAAATTGAAATCCGGAACACAATTGTCTTTGGTCAAATCTTTTTTGGAAGGAATAATCTGTTTTCTGTTGTAAGAAACGAATTTGTAAAGTCTCTGGAAAAACCAATGAAAAGGTCTTATTCTTGCGATTTTTTCTAAAGTCGGAAAAGAGTTTCCAATGATTGTGAGCAAACTTTCCAGCCCGTAAATTACTCTATTATTTTTTGTATCAATCAATGCGATTTCGTTTTTTGACCTATGAACATCAATCTTATTTTTAGTTTCAGAAGTGATTTCTGAAAAAGCTTCTCTTCCGTTTTCATCGAGCATTCCGGATTTGATGAAGCCTTTTGAATAGACGTTGCACATTGGACAATCTTTGTCATAAATAAGAATGTGATTTTGTAAAGTTTTCATTGTGTTTGATTTTTAAAGGTTAAGAAAATCGCCTTTCGTTCTTTTGTTTGTTCTGAAAAGAATCTTCATAAAGATTTTAAATAGCAGGTTTTTCATAGATTTCTTTTTTATCTGAATAACTGATGATTAAAGATTGGATGATGAGGATTGGTGGAAAAATCACTAATGACCAAATACAAAAATTAAAAAAGGACGCGGAAAAATCTTTATCGAACACCTTAAATGAAATCAAACCTAAAAACATCAACAGACAATAAGTTGAAAGAAAAACATATATTTTTCTAGACAAAGTCTTTTTATAACTTTTTTGAAAAAACTTGATTAAATTAATTGTATATTGAAAAATTGCAATCAGAATGAAATCAACAAGTAAAAGGATCCATAACCAATCTACTCTAGCAACAGTTGCTATAATGAGAATTAATAATAATCCGATAAGATTCTCCTGAATTCTTGATTCGTATTTTAAAATAGTTTTCATAGTATTGTAATTTTTATATTTTCAGTAATTATTGAAAGTTAATTCGAAATAAAAAAGGAAAACAATCCTTCTCTATTTTAGTAAGTTGGTAATTTTCCCAACCAGCCAATGATCATCGCTTTTTATTGCCAAGTCCATTATATTATTGATTTTGTTGGTCACGTTTCCAAAATCTTCCATTAGTTTAACAAATTGTTTTGCTTCATCGGAATCATCTTCTACATTTTTCAGTTCTTCTAAAAATGAAACAACAGGTTCTATTTCACGTTTTCTGCGTTCTTTTGTAATCTGTTTGAACAGAAACCAAACGTCTTTTTCTGCCAAAAAATACTCTTTTCTATCACCTTTTACCAATTCCTTTTTTACGATTCCCCAATCCATCAGATTCCGAAGGTTCATATTAGCATTTCCTCTGG
Organism: Epilithonimonas zeae; assembly: GCF_023278365.1. NCBI lineage: Bacteria > Pseudomonadati > Bacteroidota > Flavobacteriia > Flavobacteriales > Weeksellaceae > Epilithonimonas > Epilithonimonas zeae. The sequence goes on from NZ_CP075338.1 coordinate 1,120,141, forward strand.
AAATTTCCAGTTTTTCCATCACTTCATCTGTGGATAAGGGTTTTCCCTCTGCCAAAAGCAAAGCGTGAACCTGCGCCATTGTTCTATTGATCCCCCAGTTGGTGGCAAAAGTTCCCCAAGTCTGGATGTATTTTTCTTTAGCTTCTGTAAGTTTCATTTTGTAAAAATTGATTTCTTGTACAAATGTAATTAAAATTTCTAAACTTTCAAAATTTATTGAAAATAAAATAATGTTTTATTTAATGCCGTCAGGTGTAGCATTCTTTAGTTATTCAATAATTAATAAAATTAATTTTAAATTAATAATAAAAATAAATCAGATTCATTACATTTGTTTAATAATTTTAACCTAATGAAGTATACTTTGTTAAAAAGAAATAAAAGTTTCAAAGCTGATTCACATTCGCATTTTGTAAGGTGGATGAGAAAGATGGATCTGCAGCAATGGAATGATAACAAAGACTTTATGGAGGGTTATGCCTACAGAAAATCTACTTTTGAGAAGATTGATATTCGCCACAATAACGAAGAAGACTTTGTAGAAGATTTACAAAAAAATAACCTTCTGAAGATAGAATCTTCAAAAAGTTTATTTGGTTTATTTTAATTTCTTTATTAGTAAATCGCTGGATACTTTGCCGGATTTAACTCAGTGAATAATTGATAGACTTTTTCCACAATATCATCTGCGGAAGGCTTACTGAAATAATCTCCATCACTCGCATAAGCTGGTCTGTGATTTTCAGCCGAAATTGTCAACGGATCTGAATCAAGATATCTAAATGCTTTTTGTTTCTCCAAAATCTGTTGTAGAATAAACGCTGAAGTTCCACCTTCTACATCTTCATCAATCACAACTAAGCGGTTGGTTTTCTTAACACTCTCCGCAATCTCGTGAGATAAATCAAATGGAATCAAAGACTGAATATCAATTACTTCTGTAGAAATTCCTAATTTTTCTAATTCATTTGCAGCCTCAGTTACAACTCTCCATGTTGAACCATAAGTTACCAAAGTCACGTCAGAACCTTCTTTCGTAATTTCGATTTTCCCAACCGGAACTGTGAATTCTCCTAAATTGTCTGGTTGTTTTTCTTTCAGTCTATAACCGTTCAAGCATTCTACAATCACAGCCGGCTCGTCACTTTGAAGCATTGTGTTATAGAATCCGGCAGCCTTTGTTAAGCTTCTCGGAACAAGAATGTTGATACCTTTAGAAAGGTTCAGAATTCCTGCCATTGGCGAACCGGAGTGCCAAACACCTTCCAGTCTGTGACCTCTCGTTCTAATAATAACCGGTGCTTTTTGACCACCTTTGGTTCTGTATTGAACTGTTGCCAAATCATCGCTCATCCCTTGAAGACAATACAAAATATAATCAAGATATTGAATTTCGGCAATTGGTCTCAAACCTCTCATTGCCATTCCAATTCCTTGTCCAAGAATTGTAGCTTCACGGATTCCAGTATCAGCGATTCTTACATCACCATATTTTTCCTGAAGACCTTCCAGACCTTGATTGACGTCTCCGATATTTCCTGCATCTTCTCCAAAAACCAAAGATTGAGGATATTTTTCAAAGATTTTATCGAAGTTATTTCTTACAACTACTCTACCATCCACTTCTTCGGAAGATTCAGAGAATATTGGTTTGATTTCTTTGATATTAGTCGCTTTCCATTGAGATTCCGAATATAAATGAGAAGAATAATTATCTTTTTCGATTTTTAAAATCTCTTCATATTTGGATTTCAATATATTTCTTTCAGATGAATTTTGACTTCTTGTCAACAATAATGTCTTTCTCACTAGTTGGAAAACATCTTTCTTGCTTACAGAAATAATTTTGTTGAAAGTTTCGATTAGATTTCCAATTTCTGAGTTTTGATTTTTAATAGATTCTACAAGAGGCAAAACTTCGGATTTAAGATCAGAAATTGTTTTTTGGTAGGCTTCCCAAGCCTTTTTCTGTCCTTCTTTAACTAATTTCTTAGCTTCAGAATCAATTGAATCTAATTCCTCTGCCGTAGCAAGAACTTCTTCCTGACCTTCAATTTCGATGCTGTAATCCAATATCCATTCTCTGAATTTAATTAATCCATCAAACTCAGCTTCCCAGCTTAATCTGTCTTCAGATTTGTAACGTTCGTGTGAACCAGAAGTTGAATGTCCTTGTGGTTGAGTCACTTCGGTCACATGGATTACAACAGGAACGCTTTCGTATCTTGCAAAATGTTCCGCTTTCGCATAAGCTTCCATCAATGCCGGATAATCCCAAGCTTTTACCTGAATAATTTCACAACCTTGATTTTCGCCTTCGTTTCTTTGGAAACCAGAAAGCATTTCAGAGATATCTGCTTTCGCTCTTTGATTTTGTGTCGGAACAGAAATCCCGTACCCATCATCCCAAATCGAAACAATCATCGGAACCTGTAATGCACAAGCGGCATTCAGTGTTTCCCAGAAATGACCTTCAGCTGTAGAAGCATCCCCAATTGTTCCAAACGCCACTTCGTTGCCGTCTTTTGAAAATTTCTCAGAACCATCAAATTTAACTGATTTATAAACTTTAGAAGCTTGTGCTAGACCTAATAATCTTGGCATTTGTCCGGCTGTTGGAGAAATATCGGACGAAATATTTTTCTGAGCCATTAAATTTTTCCAGCTTCCATCAGCATTCAAACTTCTTGTTGCATAATGGCCGTTCATTTGACGACCTGCTGAAGCTGGCTCTCTCTCAACACTTGTATCAGCGTATAACTGTGCGAAGAAACTTTCAACAGAAACTGCATCAATTGCCAGGGCGAAAGTCTGATCTCTGTAATAACCAGAGCGGAAATCTCCGTTTCTGAAAACTTTTGCCATCGCCAACTGTGGCAATTCTTTACCATCTCCAAAAATCCCAAATTTTGCTTTCCCTGTAAGAACTTCTCGTCTTCCTAAATATGACATCTCACGGGAAATTCTTCCGAGTCGATAATCATTCAGAATACTGCTTTTGAAGTCTTGAAAAGAGATTTGCTGAGTTTCTATATAAGTTGATTGCATATCAAAGAGTTTTGACAAATATAAAATTTTTTAGCTAATTTTTGTGAAAATGATATTTTTAGATTAAAGAAATTTTTAAGCTTCCATAAACTATTATAAATATGAAGAAGATTGCATAATATTTTAATAATTTTAAAACAAAATATATCCGATGAAGAAAACCGCGCCTCACATTCTGAATGCTTCAACTAATCTGTTAGGATTTTGTCTCGTTATTATTACGTCTTTAAAAATTTCCAAATTCAACCACTACTCCTATCTGGACGAGTTTGCTGTTGTAGCTATTTTCTGTTTGGCTTTAAGTTGCGCTTTATCATTTCTCGCCATCAAATCTGAGAAAGAAAAAGTTTCTGTCAAATTGGAAAATTTTGCTGATGGACTTTTCTTTGTAGCATTGCTGTGTATAATCCTCGCAATTTGTATTGTAAGTATAGATGTTGTTTAAAGTATTTCAGAATCAAAAATAGAGTTTGAAAATTATTAATAATTCAAATAAAATAAATTATTATCAATTATATTATTATCAAATTGAGTTATCCAATCTTAATTGTTTCCAAAGCTTTTGGTAAAAAAGAGTTTGGAAAGATTTGTCTAGCCTCATCAGTCATTACACTGAGATCACTGTAACGGTTTGAGAAATGACCTAAAATCAATTTTCCGACTTGCGCTTTTTTGGCAATAGTTGCTGCCTCCAAAGCGGTAGAATGACCAGTATAATCTGCCATTTCTTTCAAGACGTGAAGGAAAGTAGATTCGTGGTAAAGAACATCTACATTTTCTATGATTGGGATGATATCTTCTTTATATTTCGTATCACTACAAAACGCATAAGAAACAGACGGTTTTGGGTCAGTTGTCAACAAATCATTTTTGATTACTGCTCCGTCTTCTAAAACAAAATCTTTTCCTAAACGCAAGTTCTGAAAATCACAGATTTCAATTTCTTTGTGTTTGGAAATCTCTTTCATATTGAGATGACGCTCTTTTGGTTTTTCTTTGAAAAGATAACCGTTGCAATAGATTCTGTGATTCAGTGGAATGGTGTAAACTTCTACCCTTTTATCTTCATAGATTTTGACGGATTCTTTACCATCCAGCTCATGATAAATGACTTCAAAACCTTTGTAAGTTTCTGTAATTTCAAAAATCGTATCCATCATTTTCTTAATACCTTTTGGGCCATAGATATTCAGTGGTGTTTTCCTTCCTAATAATCTAAAAGAGGCTACCAATCCTGGCAAACCAAAACAATGGTCACCGTGAAGATGGGAAATAAAAATGTGGTTAATTTTAGAAAAACGAACTTTTGCCTTACGCATCTGCACCTGGGTTCCTTCGCCACAATCGATGAGGAAATGACGTTCTTCCATTTCCAGAAACTGAGAAGTCGGTGAAGAATTTATGGTTGGAATTGCTGAATTGAATCCTAAGATGGTAAGATATGTACTCAATTTTCTAAAGGGTATTGAAAATAACTAGGTAAATATACGAAAACATTACAAATAACTACAAAACACCCCCTCTGGAATTGAGAAATTCTAAGAATTTTTTCAAAGCTTCACTTCTGTGGCTGATTTTATTTTTTTCCTCCGGCAACATTTCTGCAAATGTCATATTGTAATCGTCCGGAACAAAAATCGGGTCGTAACCAAATCCTTCTGCTCCAAAAACTTCTTTTGTCAAATTACCATAAACCCGACCTTCGAAATAATGTTCGCCGTCTTGGTCTTTGAAACATAACATTGTGATGAAATACGCTCTCCTATTCGGTTCGTCTTTCATCTCTTCCAAAACTTTCTCAATATTTTTTTTGAAATTGTGATTCCCTGCGTAACGAGCCGAATAAATCCCCGGTCGTCCGTCTAAAGCTTCTACAACTAATCCACTGTCATCACCAACACTTGGTTTTCCGGTTTGTTCGAAGCAATATTTGGCTTTGATTAATGCATTTTCAGCAAAGGTATTTCCATCCTCGATGATTTCTTCGTTCAAATCGTAGTCTGATAAACTTGTAACGACATAATCCGTTCCTAATATCTGTTGTATCTCTTCTTTTTTATGCAAATTATGTGTTGCTACTAAAATCTCCATTTATATATAATTGATGGTTGATAAATGATAATTAATTCCATATTAAAAAGTGGAATCTTGTGCAGCCCGGCCTGAGTGGAGCTCATCCGCCATAGGCGGATAGCGGGAACGGAGGACGGATTAAGCTGCCCTAAATTTAATCTTTATAAATAATATTCTTCTGGATTGCGAAAAAATAAAATGGAATTATAAAAATCGCTAATCCTGCTGCTAATAACAGTTCGGGTTTAATTTTAAACAAATCAGAAAAAGTTTCTGAGTCTGAGTATAACATCATCATCGCCGACACCAGATTGTTGAATGCGTGAAGCAAAATTGACATCAGCAGCGATTTGGTTTTGTAATATACCAAACCTAATACCAAACCGAGCAACAATGCACCCGCAAACTGCCAAGGATTGAAATGGACAACACCAAAAATGAAAGCCGAAACAATAATTGCCGTAACTGGTTTGACTTTGTTATTCAGCATTCCTTTCATAATGATGCCTCTAAAAAGGATTTCTTCCAGAATTGGAGCGAGAATAACTGTCATTATTAATAAAGAAATTGGTTCTTTAGCGAGTTTTGCAAATTGTTCTGAGTACATTTTGTAAATCTCGCCAAGCAAATCGCCTGTTGTCGGAATGAGCTGTGTGGTGTAATCTGCGATTAGCATCATCCCAAACATCATTGGAAATATCAATAGATAAACCCGAAATGGCTTGGTGGAGAAATCGAAATTGAGTTTGTTGCCATCTTTTCTTACGATAAAAAAATCGAAAAAGAGAATAGGAACTACCATTGATGCCGTGTACATCAAAATATTGAAAATCCCAGTATCACTAATGTCTTGTCCGAAAAATGAAGACAATCCTAAACCAATTGCATACATCAATGACTGACCAATAAACAGCCCGACAACCAATAAAATCCCTACGAAAAAATCGACTTTGTAATTCTGTTCTTTCATTATTTGAGCTCTTTCATATAAACTAAAGGTTCTGATTTGAAAGTTACATCTTCCGGATGAAATATCTTGAAATAATCTCTCAAAACCAAATCACATCTTACAACACCAGACTCAAAATAGTCATTCGAACCATCTTTCTCGCGGTTGTTTATCATATATAAGTTCCCAGAATTGAAGACTTTCATCTTGCTGTAATTTGGATTGAGAGTCAATAATTCTTTTCTGTTTTGATGTGGACTGATATTAATCCAATAATTGACACTCTCTGACTTAACGAAAACTTCTTCAAAACTCAATGGAACGGAGGAGGATTCTTTGTTATCTTTTAAAATGTAATTTCCTCCTGCATCATAGATTAACCTTGCAACGAAGGAATTTCCTCCAGGCAAAAACCATTGGCTTCCGTACATTTCGTTGCAGAGAATATTTGGTTTATTTACTGTTTTAGATGCTAAGGTCTGAATCTTTTTGTAATTGTCTTCGATATTTTTGAATACCTTTTCCGCTTGTTCTTCTGCTCCAAATAATTTTCCAAATAACAAAAGATATTTTGATTTTTCTAATGGATTTTGCTCCAGGAATTCGTCCAAGAAAATCAGTTCGATTCCATTTTTCTTTAAGATGTCATAAGTGTTAGCAAAATTGGGAACATAATTGGTAAAAATAACATCTGGTTTATTAGAAAGGATTTTTTCGATATCGTACTTCTGCTCATTTCCGATATTGAGAATTTGATTTTGATTAATTAATTGATGGATCTTTTCTGAGAAAATATACTCTGGGCTGGAAACACCTATGATTTTATTTTCAAGATTTAGCTCAGAAAAGTAACCAATCAAGCTTGAATTAAGCAACATTGCTTTCCTAAATGGTAGTTTTTCTTTAGGAATGACATTTTTAAATTTTCCAGAATTAATAACCAATTTTTTTGATTCATCAGAATAATTAACTCTTTCCGAGATAGTTATATTTCCTGAATCTGATTTAGAAATTTCTTTTTTACAAGAAAATGCAAAAAGAAAGAAAATTAAAAGTAAAAAAATGCGTTTCATCTTCCAAAGAAAGCAAAAAAGTACTATATTTGCAAACCAATAAAACGGACTCGTGGCGCAACTGAATAGCGCATCTGATTACGGCTCAGAAGGTTACAGGTTTGAATCCTGTCGAGTTCACAAGACCGACATTAGAAGAATTTTCGCTTCTTTGTCGGTTTTTTTTATTTCCTAATTCTTTCTTTATCAGGAATATAAAACTAGCTAAACTATTGATTTTTGTGGTTTGAAAACTCTCTCCATCAAAGATTAACTTTTCAGGATATATCAAACCAACAATTGCCCTCTTATCTATTGTCGATGCGTTTTTGTATCTCTCAGATATATTGGTGATAGCATTTAGCGCTTGACCTATCTTTAATCCAATATTGTCATTTTCGGCAGAATTTTTTAGAGAATTTAATTTAAACTTCAGGTTTTCGATTTCTCCTTTGTACTTTATTTTTATACTTCTAAAATCTTCTTCATCTAATTTATCTTCTATAAACATATCCCTGGCTTTTTCAATTCGTTGCTCTATAGTGGTAAGTTTGTTTTGATAAACTTTTCGCTCATAATTTAAACCATTTAAGGCAACAGAAAAATTTTGCTTTAGAATTGTTTTCAATATTGTTTCTGCACCACTTTTAAAACTAAATTTTGATAGTTCTTCAACAAATAGGTCATTAACAATTTCAGAATTGTACCTAAATCCACATGACGTTGTGCAATGGTAATAATAATAATGTTTACTTCTTCCTTTGGCACTACTACCAGTAAGATTTTTATTACAATGTGGACAAAGTAGAAGCCCTCTTAAAGGATAACGTTCTTCATTAATAATTCTTCCAGAGGGCAAAAAATTATCTTGATTGCTTTTTCTATAAAGGATATTTTGTACCTTCATAAATAATTCTTCTGAAATCAATGGTTCGTGCCTTCCTTCAACAATCCTTTCTTCTTCATCGTTATAAGCCTTTAAAAAAAGTTTTCCAATATAAGCTACATTTCTTAATGCTTCCATAAAAGAATTTTTGGTAAGTTTTCTACCTTCTCTTTTATTCATTTCTTTTAAAACAACCGCTGTAGGAAGATGTCCTTTTGCAACTTGTTTAAAAGCCCAAATCATATTTGTTGCTTCAGGCTCTTTTACGGCAACATATTTTCGGCCATCTTCTTTACTTCGATTAATATATCCATATGGAGCGATACCCATCATCCTCCCCTCTTTGATTGCTCTTCTCATTCCATAAGTGACATTAAGAGCTCTTCTATCATTTTCAACTTCAGGAGTAGATAAATATATGGCCAATAATAATTTATTTTCGGGTACTCTAAGATCTAAAGGTTGCTCGATAGCTTGTGGCGTGATATTTAACTTATTTAACGTAGAAATCATCTGATAAGCTTCGCTAGTATTACGACTAAAGCGATCCCACTTTGTGAAAAATAAAAATCTACTTTCTTTAGCACCTCTTAATCTTTTATGTGCAGATAGGAATTTTTTCCATTCTGGTCTTTCAAAAGTTTTTGCAGAGTGATCTTCATAAATTACAGTACCAATCGTCATATTCAGGGAGATACAATGTTTCCTTAACCTTTCTTCCTGATCACGTTGTGAGTAACCTTTATCAGCTTGCTCATCTGTTGAAACACGAATATATAAATCAGCAATTTTCATAATTTTATTATTTAACGTAGAAAAAAAATAGGATTACTTACAATTATTAAATAACGTAAGTTTTAAATGCTTTCGAGTCACTAAAATATAAAATTATTCTTCATTTAGGAGAAACTCTTTGATAGTAATTTTAGCAAGAAAATTTAAAAAAGATAATATTTCCGAAGCCTCTTCCTCTGAAACAAAAATCCCTGACTTTTCAAGTATTTTTATTGCTAAATTTAATTTCATTTCCTGAAACTTCATAATTGACTCTGGATCAAATTTATTTGAACCATCAATTGTACAATGTTTCTTGGCTTTTCTTTTAGACACTTTAGAGATGATTATTTGAAAGCTGGAACTGAGTATTTCAATTAACTAAAAATCCTATTTAAGTAGTAAAAAAAGTTAATAGATTTCTATTTAATTATTCAATAAAAATCGACAATAATTCCTAAAAAAAAAAGCCTTGCAATATGTTGCAAGGCTATTTAGGATTAATCTGGAATAAAAATTTGGAAGGTAGATGATTTTGCTTTAATTAAGATTATTTTAGACATAAATAACATATGAATCTCCTATCCATACTTTAATTGCTTTTTCTATTTCTGACAAAGTGGTTAAATTCAAATAATTCCTTCGCTTGTTCATCCCAATTCTTTCTCGGCAATAGTTGGAGAGTTACAAAAATGTCATTCTTCTTATTATAAGAATCAATACGTTCCAACCTTCCTTGATAATCTTTTTCAGCGTGTCTGTAAAAGGAGTATGGTAAAATAGTATCTGTCGGATAAATATAAAAATGAGTATAATTCCAGGGAGAATTGATCTCAAATCGTTTGTATTTTTTTTTGAACAGGATGGTATCGGACAAATTTTTTCTATTTCTGTAATTCAGAATCCAATCTTTTGAAAATACGGCACTGGATATGCAAACAAAATTTCCAGTATAAGTTAAGCTACATTTTGATAAATTTTGTTTTGATTGTTAAACTCTTCAATAGTTTGATAATTCAAGGCACTGTGGCGTCTTTTTTTGTTGTACCATATTTCAATATATTCAAATATTTCCAGCTCCATTTTTTCTTTTGTAATAAGCTTGTTTCCATAAATCAGTTCTGTTTTCAAAGATTTGAAAAAGCTCTCTGCCACAGCGTTATCCCAACAATTTCCTCTCCGGCTCATGCTTCTTGTAACTCCATAAAATTCCAGAGTATTTGCAAATTTTCTGCTTGCATATTGAACGCCTCTGTCGCTATGAAAAATTAGACTTTCCCCTATTTTTCTGTTTTTGACAGCCATTTTCCAGGCAGAAAGACTTGTCTCTTCGGTGCTCATTCCGTTGCTTAAACTCCATCCAATGATTTTCCGATCATACAAATCAATCACTGTTGTCAAGTACAAAAATCCTTCTTTGGTTTGAATGTAGGTAATATCAGAAACCCAAACTTGCGCAGGTTTTTCGGCTATAAAATTCCTGTCCAGCACATTTTCTACCACCAAATAATTGTGTTTAGAGTTTGTAGTCACTTTAAATTTCTTGCTCAGTTTACTTCGCAGTCCAAGCTCTTTCATATATTTAGCCACTGTGACTCGGGATATTTTGTAACCCAAGGAATTTAGCTCAGACGTAATCCTAGGGCTGCCATAGCGCTGTTTTGATGAAAAATATATTGAAGTGATTTGCTGTTTTATTTTTTCCTTCAAAAGCAATTTCTTGCTGCAAGGCCTGTTTTTCCATTTGTAATAACCACTGGAACATAGTTTTAAAACATTGCACATCTTTTCAATCGGGAAAATAGATTCATTATTTTTTATGAATTTATATTTCAGCGACCGCTCTTGGAGAAGATGCCGATTGCTTTTTTTAATATATCTCGTTCTAATTCTGCATCCTTCAACTTTTTTTCCAGCTCATGAATCTTTTCCTGTTCGGGTGTCAGTTTCAGTTTTCCATTCCCTGGAAAACTTCTTTCTCCAAATTCTTCGTACTCCTTACGCCATTTGTAAAGCAGCGTGACTGCGATTCCCAGCTCCCTTGCGAGTTCTGACACATTAGTTCGTTCTTTGCTTAGCTCAACAGCTTTGGTTTTAAAAGCAGGATCGTAGATTTTTCGCTCTCCTTTCATAGGTTAAAATTAAGGTTTTATGCTTAACTTTAACTGGAAGCTAAATTAGTACATCCAGTATCAGCTGAAAGAATTAAAAATTCCAAGGCACAAATTCAGCGTGTAATAGCTGATCTTCGAAATACAGCTAAGCAAAAACTAGAGGATGAGAAAAAGGGCAGTAAGGAAGACAGTGTAAAGGATTACACTATCTATACTAATACTATCGCATATCTAGATTCTCTGACAATTAATGATAATAAAAAACTTGATTCATTAATTATTGAAGAATCTGATAAATTACCCACTTTGCATGATTATAAAGATCAAATAGCTTCTGCAGAAGTGAATAGACTTTATAAAAGAAATTCATATAATTGGTATAAAAATTATTGGATTTCGCTTTGGGGCTTCTATCCTTTTAAAGAGCGCAAAACCTTTATAGCGAGTAATAGTGCAAATAATTTTGAGTCTCAAAAATTAAATTTATGGGAAGTAAATCTTCAAGGAAATACTATTTGGGAATTCAATAATACTATATCTTTCTATCTGTCATCTACTTGGAAAGTCTTTCAAAATAATTCTGCAATAGCTGACTTGATGACTTCAGTTGATTACTATAAATATTCACAATTCCCTCAAACAAATCAAAGCAATCTGGCAGTTTTGGAAAATAACAAAGCATACATTGGCACTTATGAAGAATTTATAACCAACACTTTCAGTTTACAATTAGTAGTTTCTCTTTCAAATACAAACGACAAGGGTAAAGAAAAATTATTGACACCTGGAATTAGTGCTTCATTTGAGAAAAACATTGGCTTTTACAGTGCTACAAATTTACGTTTTGGAATTCCACTACGGTTTAAGGGAAAATCCACTCCAATTAATATTGAACCCCAAATTATTTTAAGAGATGTCGGAAACTATGCTAATAACTCTGAATATGAGGTAAAACCAACAATCGGGATAAATGTAGGCTTACCATTTATTGCTCTTTTTAAATAATACTAGCCGGAATTAAAATAAATATCGATTAGAAATTACTTAAGTCTTTACTTAATAATTTGCAACCTTTTTTCAAAACATAGAAATGCCCCACTTGGAAATGTTTTAGAAATAGGGTTGCTCAAATTTCCGCAAAAATGCGTTTCCGACCACAGGGAGGAATTGCATTTTTGCCGCCAGATTTTTTCCAGTCGTCCACATAAAATCCAATTATCAACAACCCTCAATAAAGCAAAAAAACTGCAAAGCCAAGAAAGACTTTTCAGTTGAAAATCATTTCTGAAATTACCCCAATATAAAATCAAATCAAGCAATTAACTTCTCTACAATTTTTTAGAATTCTTGAAAGAAAACTCCAACAAACCGCTGACCTTCTCTAAACGGATATACCCCTGATACCTCTTACCACCTCTACTTTCAAGCCCATCAATATAGACACACTCCCCTTTTTTCAATTTCTCAATCTGCCATTTCCGAAGTGGTTTCCCTCTGAAGCTTGTAGGAATTACTTTTTCAAAACCTTTCACACCTCCACCATTAGCACTTTTCAAATCATTCTCAAATAAAAACTCAATACACTGCTTTTCCGCATTGAACTGCAAAGTTGCACAAAAAGATTTTCCCTTGCGAGAAATCATCCCCTCAACAAACAGAGGCTTTCCCTCTTTCAGAATTCTCTGCTGTGCCCTATCAAGCTGAACACCACAAACTACCACAGGAATTCTGACAAAATCAGTCCTCAAAAAAAACAATTCATTAGTTAGCCTATCCATACTGATTAAAGAAGGTATCAATTCTCCCGTCGCTTCATTAAGAAGCTCCACAACCCTGCCCATATTACCAGAATTCAACAGATTAATTTCATCCTCCTGGCTAAACCTATGACCGAAAAACAACTGGTCAAAATTCGGTCTGTCTTGTACTCTATAAATACAAACCACCACTTCCCCATCATTATTCAATCTCAACTGCAATCTTGCATCAGCCTTAACTGCTGATTTTCCATTCTTTAATGCTAAAGGTATCAGCTCATGCGTTTTATAGCCTTTCAGCAAACAATCCAACACTCCCAAGCACTCCAACTTATCTCTATCAAGACTTATCTCTGACAATCTGTCCCACGGTACATCTTCCATCTGAAAGCGGTACTGGAATGAGCTGATTTCAGATGGTTTTTGATAAAAATTATTATCTACTTTAAAAGAACCTCTTCCAGCTTTTGTCTGATTTCTGATGGCTTCTACTCTCTCGATAGAAACTGCATAGTCATATAAATTACTTTTCTCATTATCCGATGAAGATTCTAAATACTTCTGCAGTCCAATTGCAGTTTCTCTCGCTTCATATTCCTTCACTTTAAAAAATGAATAATCAGCAGGATTTTTAAGCTGATAATAAAAATCCGTATAAAAATCTAAAAAAGATACTGCCGACGAATCTACACTTAGCATTGTATCAATTCCACTCCCGTCGGGCTGAACCTCTATGAGATTTCCCTGCTCATTCACATTCTGTACAATCCCCACAGAATTATTACTGTGGCGAAGTACCAATAAGGTACTGACTTCTGAAACTGCTGTATGATTTCCGATGCTATTCATAATGTTGATTTGTTAATTATGTTTGTGTTTAATCTTATTTTATTTAATACACTTTTGGATGCCATCAGTAATAATGATTGATCCGTTAATATGTTTTTAATCTTATTGTTTCAATGTTATTTCTGAGCTAATTAAAATGATGATCTGTTAGCTAGTTTTGAACTTATCCTCCTTGTTTTTAATCTGATTTCTATTTTGTTCATTAGATTAATTGAGTATTGCTTACTATAATTCAATGTAACCATACTGTAATTTTCAGATGTTTAACTGTGGCTATCCTCTAAGAAAATTTTAAACTTCATTACATCTCACTTCATTTCGCATCACATCACATCACATCACATCACATCACATCACATCACATCACATCACATCACATCACATCACATCACATCACCTCACTTCTCTTCTCTTCTCTTCTCTTCTCTTCTCTTCTCTTCTCTTCTCTTCTCTTCTCTTCTCTTCTCTTCTCTTCTCTTCTCTTCTCTTCTCTTCTCTTCTCTTCTCTTCTCTTCTCTTCTCTTCTCCTCTCTTCTCTTCTCTTCTCTTCTCTTCTCTTCTCTTCTCTTCTCTTCTCTTCTCTTCTCTTCTCTTCTCTTCAAATCGCATCATCTCGCAACATCCCATCCCATCTCGCAACATCCCATCTCATCTCATCTCATCTCACCACTATTCTCGATCAAAAGCAATTGTAAGAAGCCTAATAATTTTCTATACCTATATCATCCCATCATCCGCAAAAGAATAATGTGAATCAGAAGTCAAAATCACGTGATCAAGCAAAGACATACTCATCACCTTACAAGCCTCCTTAATCTGATCGGTCATTTTAACATCACTGCTTGAAGGCTTAAGATTTCCGGAGGGATGATTATGAGCAACAATGATCCCCGAAGCGTTACAAAGAAGACCGGCCTGCATCACAATCCGAACATCGACCAAAGTCGAAGAAATCCCACATTCAGATATTTTCTTAATTCCCAACACCTTGTTAGCTTGGTTCAGATACAACGCAAAGAAAGATTCTCGATAATCGATTTCATCAGAATCAAAATGTTCTTTGAAAACCTTCACCGCATCCCTTGATGATGAGATTAGCCTTTCACAATTTCCCTTTCTTGAGTAACTCAATTTAATTTCATTCACAATATTGAATTTCATCTGTTTTGCTCCGTGTGCGGCGGAGACCTGGTTTTCCCGCACCTACTAATTAAAAACCTGTAGATTCTGTAATTGCAGTTTGAAGGAAATTTTGACTTTTTCTATTATTAAAACTTTATGATTAAATCTGTTTAACTAATTTTTAAATAAATCCGATTAATTCGATTATTTGAATTCAATTAAAATCGATTTAAAACTAAATCTGATAAAAGGTATAATGGAAGAGTCTTATAATCGATTTATACTAATGGATAGTAAGATGATTTTATACTAATATCTGATCAGATGATTTATACTAAGAGAATAATAAAGAATCAAAATTTCAATGAACTGCATTTGCACCTTGTGAGGTTTCTGACTTTTCTATGCGGATTACCATTCAGGCAGGAACAATGAAAACTGCAATCAATTCCTTGAAAACAATAAGAAAGACAATTGATGAAAGCTCGAAATATTTTTGTGGAGGGTTTGGAAAGCTACACTTTCCGGATACCCAAAAAGATTTTTTTCAGCTGGGATAACGGAATAGATTTGCTATAGAAAATGAGATAGCTTCAGATGGAGAATTAACATTGAGGTTTTTGCACGGATAGATTTGGTTGGATAATGTAATAGATGATTAGAAGTGGAATTGCAAAGTTGATTTGCTATTGATTTTCAAAATCACTCTTTATTTAGTTGATAAAAATACTATCTAAGGCTTTAATTGAAATAAAGTTAACTTTATATTGGCTCTATTATTTCTAGTTCATCCATTCTATTCCAGAATAGGCTTTGAGTAGATAATCTAGTTGATACCAACCTAACCACCAGATTTACTTTTAAGTTCTGTAATATGTATCTTGCCCAAAAATTACACATAGCCCTCTCCTACAGCTCCTTCCCGTTGCATTTGTAATTTTATTGTCTTCTATAAGAATAATGCCATTCTCATCTATTCCAAAATTTAGCCTCCTGTCACCCCAAGAATTCTCAGATCTGGTAAAAAAACCTAAAACTATGTATTCGTAAAATCATTATGGAGTACGAAATTTCCATCACTAACTATACTACACCTATTATGGCTCTCAATAATTTACATCCATTTTTCTCCAAAAATAAACGAGAGCAGGCAATCCTCATACTCTCGCTTTTGATATCTTAATTAATTATTTTAATTGATGTTCAATGAGTTAATATCTGAAACCATATTCATCACTAACCTTGGAACATTACAATACTTTTCTGATAGCTTGGATTTAACTAAGTGCTAGGTGAAGACATAATCTCTCCATTTCTTGCCATTATATTATCGGGAGCTTAAGTGTAAAATGCTAATTTATAGGCATCTTTTCGTCCCATCATAGTAGCCATTAAATATACTGTCCAAAAATGACCATCAGTTTAATACATTACGTTGGGGGTCAAGATATTTTATTGGATTATTAAAAGCATAACGATATGGTGTCCTATCTTGAGCTTTTTCAGCAAGAGGGTCAACCACACCCTATCTTCCAATATACGGCATATAAAATCATGCACCATAATCATACATATCCGTCTCTAGAAGTTCTTTTCCGTTGTAGTTCTTGTACAATCTAATCAATACTAATTTTAAGCCCCCAACAACCGAAAATACATTATTGCTAAATACGACATCCCAAAAATAAAAGTTAAATGAACTAAACCATTAATTATAAACCAAAGATTTTTTTTTAAAATACTTCGTCTCTTAAAAGATAAAAAATAGATTGAAATTATATTGAAAAGTACAGAAAGTGTATATAGGACTGTATTAACAAGATTAAATTTCCATGTTAGAAAAAATATTGTAAGTGCGATAACTGAGAATAAGTACGAAAAATAAACAAATTTTATCATTTTTTTATAGGTATTACTTTTTTAACTTCATTTAAAATATTAATTCGATAATCATCATCGATTGTTGTATGTGATGAAGTTGTATTTACATTGGTAACTTTACTTGTTGTATTACCATCAGCCGGACTAATTCTAGTTCCACCCAAATCAAAAAAATTATCTTGATAATAATTCTTTGCTTCAGCTGTGTTAGATTTAATTTTAGTATTGTTTACAGTAAAACTTGATATATCAAGGGTGAGTAATTTATCAACCTTAATGTCAGGGTTATCATTTGCCACACCAACAACTGTATCGGCACCCTTGCTGTGTCCGGCTAACACAAGTTTACCGTCAGGACTTTGTGCCCTAAAATCCTGAATACTTGCTGAAATATCATTATCAGTATATGAAGTTGTAGAAGGAAAGAAAACCGCTACTTGTGTATTCTTATCCGACGCGTAGCTTTCAACTAATTTATGTGCAAAACTTGTCTTATCATAAGAAATATTTGGATCATTTTTAACTTGGGTTCTACCTTTTTCTGGTGGTCCACGATAACCTATTACAGCAATTATTAGATTTTTTGTTTCCTTATTGATTTGTACTTTTTCAAGCCCCTCAAATTCTCTAGCATCAATAACCCTATTCTCAGAAAAAGCATAAGTTGAATTATAAGGAAATTTTTCAGCAAGAGGGTCCACATTAAAAAATCTACCAACATCCGGCATATAGTTTCTCCATTTAAAGGCATAAAAACCTGTCTCTTGCAACTCTTGTTCCTGAAACTTGTAGTTCTTATATTGTCCGCAAATAACCTATATATCTATGAGGGAAAATGTATTATCTCATCGAATCATTATATTTTGTAAGAATCAATATTCCTTCATAATTACTACGCTTAGTCCCTTGCAGAATAATACTGTCTTTACTAAAAAAAAGAACTTTTCTATTACGCTTATGATAATAACCACTTACTGGATTTCTTTCTGATTCAATACTAATAACTGAATCATTAATAACGAACCATTTTTCAGGATTATTTATATCATCCCTAGGAATAGTGTCCAATTTTTTTGTCGTAAAATTATTGATATATTGAATTTGTTTACCATCTAAAAAAAATTCTTTAACTCTGTATGGGTAAAAAGAATGTAGACTATCAATGCTATAACATAACCATTTCTTGCCATTATCATCTGCTAAAACGTTCCTCAGTTTTTCTTCCTGACTTTTTTGACATGATATTAAAAATATTAATAAACTAATCATGAGGACTTTCAATATTTTGAAATTTTTGTGTAGAATATTCATTACCGTTTACATATACATTAAAAATTGCACCTTTTACGTTTGGACCACCTGTGTCAACGTTTATATAGACACCAGCTTTATTCTTATTATATTCATTAATCATATTTAAATGATTTGATCCATAATTGGATTCTTTCACTTCCGTATTTAGTACGCGCTGTGTAAAACTTTCCGCCTGACTAGCTTTAAAACCATCAGTAGCATTAATAAAATCCGGGTTTAGTGCTTCATTCAAATAGACCATTGAGTGTTGCTTAAAAGTATAATCTCCATCATATTTCTCATTCTTATGCCCCAAATTACCTCCTTCATGATTCAGCGAAGATTTAATATTAGAAACGTTATCATAAATTCCTTTTTCAATACTCTTAGTATTAAAAAATATATTTCCATTTCCATTTGTGTGCGCACTCCCTTTAGCAAAAGTCCCCACTCCTATATATCCACTTATTCCTTTTGCACTACCATAATGAGCCAAAACATTTGAAACAGCTTTGACAGTTCCTTTACTGCTATAATCTAATCCTGATAATTTTGTTCCTTTGTTTTGATCAACTTGTGACAATTTGGTTGCCCCACTCTCTGTATGAACTATAACATTATTAGTTTTTTTATTGTCTGTACCTATATACCTTCCAAATTTATTAAAATGATCATCTTCAGGAGCTCTTCCATCAGGATCCATAAATCTTATCGGATTGTTGAATACGTAATTATAAGGACTATGACGACGCATTTTTTCTGCAAGAGGATCAATCACTCCCCATCTACCAATATCCGGCATATACATTCTCGCCCCATAATCATACATTCCTGTCTCTTGCAGTTCTTTACCGTTGTACTTGTAATTAAACGGTGTTCCCCTAGCATCAAAGATATTACCTGCATCACTGTTTCCTATATTCTGGAAGTTCATACCGAAGGGATAATAGTCATTCCTGTCCAGAACTTGTGCTTCATTGGTAGCCGGGTTTCTGCTGTAGCTCAATCTCACATTCCCAAGATGATCCTTGTACTGGTAAATATACTTAGAATTAGCGTAATCATAAAATCCTTCTTCTATCGGGAGAACTCCATCACTAACTCTGATACCTGTTATGATTCTCAATCATTTGAACTATGTTTTTCCTGCAAAAATAAACGAGGATAGATTATTCTACCCTCGCTATTTATATTTTTTAATTATTATTTTAATTGATTTTCAATAAGTTAATATTAAAAATTATCACCATCACTAAATTTAATACATTACCACTTTATATTACAATTTGAAAAAAGGACCAAAAAACTCTACATAAATTCTTATAAAAACAATAATAGATATTGGTGATGAAAATATATAAAATAGATATATGAATATACAGTTCTTTTTAAAGAAAGTTTTCTTAAACCATAACAAATAAAAAGTAAAAAAGCACACAAGTAATGATATAATTAAAGCTTCAAATTCATAAAAAAAATTTTTAGTATATTCTGATATTTTAGCAAGATAAATTAAATACCAAATTAAAATACTTGATAAAATTAATAGTAGCTTAAATAAATTATTATATTTCATTTTATTTTAGGTATTGAAAGATCAATCATTTGCTTATTCGCATTTAGAGCTTTTTCATCAATATTCTGATGAGTAGTATCTTTTGAAGTAGAATTTACATTGACCACGCCTGTCTTTTTAGAGTTTTCTGCTTTAATTGGTCCCCCACTTGCGGTTGAATTAGGATCTGGTGTTGTTTGATAGGTATTCACTGCTACCAATGTATTGTCAGAAACATCAGTCTTTACTGTAGAATTCCCTAAAGGTCCATCTGAAGAATCAACAATCATAGATAGTTGAACAGGAATGTTTTTATCTTTAAGTTCTGAACCTAATTCCATAGAATTATCTCCTCCGTAGCTATATCCATAAGTAATTACTATATCTCCTTTTTCATAATTATTTTCAATAAATTTAGTCCCTTTAGAAACACTAGAACCATTCGTGAAACCTGATCCTATAATAGCTCCTTTAAATCCATAACCTTTTTCTCGAGCATTAGATGCAGCATAATTAAACAATTGTCCAGTTGTTCCCGCCTCTGAAGCTTTAGGATATACCTTAGCAGCCCCTTGAGCACCACCTGTATAAAATATAGCTAAAACTTTTTCTAGTCCTTCTAATTCCCTATATGAAATAACAGCATTTTCAGAAAATGCATAAGTACTATTGTAGGTATATTTCTCTGCCAATGGATCTACATTAAAGAACCGTCCAACATCCGGCATATAGTTTCTCCATTTGAATGCA
Source organism: Epilithonimonas zeae (assembly GCF_023278365.1). Classification (NCBI taxonomy): domain Bacteria; kingdom Pseudomonadati; phylum Bacteroidota; class Flavobacteriia; order Flavobacteriales; family Weeksellaceae; genus Epilithonimonas; species Epilithonimonas zeae. Next base: position 1,140,244 of record NZ_CP075338.1, read on the forward strand.
TAGAATCCCGTCTCCTGTAACTCTTGTTCCTGAAACTTGTAATTAAACGGTGTTCCCCTAGCATCAAAGATATTACCTGCATCACTGTTTCCTATATTCTGGAAGTTCATCCCGAAGGGATAATAGTCATTCCTGTCCAGAACTTGTGCTTCATTGGTAGCCGGGTTTCTGCTGTAGCTCAATCTCACATTCCCAAGATGATCCTTGTATTGGTAAATGTACTTAGAATTTTTGTAATTGTAAAACCCTTCCGCTGTTGGGAAGAAATTAAGGCTCATAGCGCCAATCTGGTTTTCCGGATCTCCAGGGGCTGCCAAAGACGCTTCGTCATCCAACTGACGGAAGGTTTCTATGTTGCTCGCCCGCATTGAGTTAAGTGTTACTGGATCATCTGACTCCAATACTTCTTTTCCTGCAATTCCTATACCCGAGGTATACTGGAAGCTGTCAAAATACTCTGTCTTTACAGTCGTGCTTCCAAGATTATTATTCACCGTGAAGGTCTTGCTCAGCTTTACACCATCCGCTCTGTAGAGGTAAGTTGTAGGATTGGGCTGGACAATCTTAGTTGGCAGATTCAGGTAATTGTATTCGATATTACTGATGCTTTTATCCGGCATAGCCTTCATATTGCCATTCAGGTCATAGGTTATTGCTCCGCCGCCACCTTCATAGCCGCTTATACTACCTGTGTCTGAGATAGAAGTGACCTTATTTCCAGTTCCGGTATAAACATAGGTCAGGTCATCGATTTTGAGTGGTATAGATAGACCTTTATACCTGGTGCCAAATCTCTTCAGCTTTACGATATTGCCGTTCAGGTCATACTCTTCTATCATCTCGCTGTTGTCGCCAAAAGAGCGGTTGGTAGGATTTTGATAAAAACCGGCTTTCAGCCTGTTGAGCTTGTCATAGACATAGCCAAAACGGTAAGGATTGGCTGTCGTGACTTCATCCTTCACATACCAGTCGATTTCGGCTATATTACAATTGTATTTCCTTTCTACCTGTAGGTTGGGGTAATTCAGGACATTCGGGGTGGCAAGCCCGGCAAGCGGCTCATTGTATCTTATTTTGTAAGCAAAAAGCTTATCCCCAGGGCTGGCAATATCATTGATGCCCGTCATCCATCCACGGATATTATAAGCATATTTTAGCTCCTGCAGGTTGTTGCCTACCTTTTTGATATCCACCCTTCCCAGCTCATCATAGATGTTCTCCGTAAGAAGCACTTCCTGCCCGTTGTCTACCTGGTGGTAATGTTGCTTCATACGGTTCTGATGGTCATACACAAAACGTTCATTAACTCTAACTTCTGCAAGGGTACCCGTTGAGCTTCTTTTATGATTGGTATAAGTCTTAAGAATTGCTCCGGAAAAATCCAGCAGACTTCCTGTCTTGGTGTAACCGCCCAGATGATTGATATTGTGAGTATAGATAGGTCTTGCTTTCTGGTCATAGTAAGTATAGTTCTTGGTCCAGAGATTTCCAACGGTAGCTTTTACCATACTGGCTGTGGGCAGACTCTTCGTACTGATCTGGGTATTGGGATTAGATTCTGATGGTGCATAGGTCTGCGTCAGGAATTTCTGTCCATACACATCATAGTCTCCTGTTACCGGAAGATCAGAATAAGGGGGATAGGTGTCATAATAATTAATGCTCAACAGCTCGGAGATAGTATCGGGATAAGTCCCGGTTTGTGTATAATAAAGCTTGATACTATTAACTGTCGTGTTGAGAGAATCGTCTCTTGTTACATTGTTGGAATCTTTCCCATTAGCTTGACCCTGTTCATAATCTCTTCCTGAGCTGCCATAGGCTTGAGTGCTTACAAACATCCCTGTGTAGGCAACTCTCCCAAACTGATCATATTTGGTAACCAACCATTTCTTATCCTTTCCCAATTCTGCATCCTGTGTTGCCACCAACCTGTCCTGCTTATCATACACCATATATTCCCAGCCTTTACCCGGCAGTTTTTTTTCTACCAGACGGTTTCTGCCATCGTAACGGTACTGATAACTTAGTTCCGCAAGAAGTTCTCCTGTTTCCCCAAGATTGGCTCCTGCTAATTGGGTTTTGACTTTGTCGGATGCCTTCGGAGAGATTACAAACGCTAACTGATCATATTCATTATAAATATAGTAGGTATCTGCAGACTCTGTAGCGGTCAGCATTTTTCTTATCAATAAGGTCTGCCCTTGTCCATTTTTAAATTCATAGGAAATGTTGTCATCTTCATCTGTTATCTTATTTTTATAAAGTGTGGCCTGAGTATAATAATTTCCTGTTGCCAATGACAGGATACTTATGTTTGCACCTGTACTCCACGATGTATTGGTTACAAACTTTAAAACTTCATTCCCATTATTAGTACCATAATCAAACAAATTTCTTTTAGAATAGGTTCTCCAGTCTTCTCCTGGTCCATATTGTTCTAAAACCCTGTCCAGTGGTGAGTTTTCCAGCTTTTTCTCCGAATATGCATAACTCCCATAAAAGGAGGATCCACTATTTTGATCGATACCCGGATGAATCTCACTACTCTTTGATGACAATGGGATTGGGAGAACATCCAAATATGGTCTCCCAAAACCGTCGTAAACGATAGGTGTAACCAAATCTTTTCCTGAAGGTGTTGATTTGATGGCTATATTCTGCTTAGGTCTGCCTAACCCATCAAAATAGGTGATACCCTGAATCTGTGGCGCATAATTATTACTCTGTGTTACAGGAGCCAAATAGGTTCTCGTGTAGATGTAATTTTCTCCCAGAGATGGATTATAAACAACCGGAGGATTGGTGATGACAGGGTTAGGATTACTCGGATCATAGGCTTTCGACCTGGCGATGAACTCCCCGCCGTTGTTGTACACCACGTTCTTAGAGTCTGCGTGGAAGCCGGGAAGCATCCTAATCTCCTGTGCAATATATGTCTGGGGGGGCTGATAGCTGTCCGTAAGGGGATCCAGCTGAGAAAAACCTGAAATACTCCAGATCATTCCCAACAGAGAAAGTATCTTTGTTTTCATAAGATGACTTTTATGGTTGTTTAGTTTTGCTGTTTTCAAGTTTTTCAACTCGATCTAGTAGAGATTTTATCTGTTCATTTTCTAACTCTAATTGCTTAATCTTATATGACTGAGTCTTAATCTGCTTATTCTGATCGATAGAATACAGCGTCAGCTCTTCTATCTTCTGAAGAAGTTTGATCTGGAACTCACCAATGTTGACGCCTTCCTTTTCCATTTCTTTGGCAGAGGCAATCTCTGGCAAGTGTTTCTTCTCCTTTATATGTTTTTCGATTTCTTCTAATGTAGGTAGAGCATAATCTTCTTCAAATACAAAATCCGCAGTCGGACTTTGAGTTACCTTAACTTCTTTAGCCTCCAGTTTTCCTCTTACAGCTATATTGCCTGCTCTGAACTCAGTGCCTTTATCCCAATCCCCAGTACCATCTGCAAACAGAGGCGCAATATATAATGATGATCTTCCATCATCAGGTGTATGAAACTTCCAAGCATTGCTTCCTCCGCTCACTATATCGCTGCCTGTTATTCCTCCTGATGTTCGTAAATCACCATCTATATCAAGCCTGGCTTTAGGATCTTCTGTATTAATGCCAACATTGCCCCATTTGTTCATATAAAGTACTCCTAATGAGGATCTCAACTTTACACCACCCCACCATTTTATATCAAGCCCCCAATCACCGCCAAAACCTGTAAGAGTGTTGGAAATATGATAATTGGGTAGCTCATTAGTATTCCCATTGATCATTCCGCCATATAAATTGGTAAAGTTTATATTTTCATAAGTCACTGTTTGCTGTGCTTTTACAGAAAAAATTGAAATTGTGAATATTGCTGTTATTAATATCTTTTTCATAGTCTTAATTTTTTATTGTTTGTAATTGTATATTTCCATTTATAATGTTCAATTGATATCAACCATCTTCTCTAATGTTAGCAAAGTCTTACAATATAAAACTTGTTGATATAAGATGATTGACTTATTTTTATGTTAGCTTTTTTTATATAAACTATCAGTACGAATGAAATATTTGCTTATCTAGTGATGATAATGCTTGAAGATAGATTAAATCTCATTTTGTCGCCTTAGTTAAATCCTATTTCTAAATTCCATGTTACTGACTTGTTATTACCTGGAGCTGGAGTATTATCAATATATATACTTCCATCATGATATACAGTCCACATAACCATACTACCATCCGCCTGTTGAGTTCCACCACTCACCAGTTCACCGATAGGTTTACAGCTTCCTCCAATAGTTGCAATTTTCACCCCTGGATCCCCAAATTCCCAAGGCAAATCGTTTGAGTCTGGCGTTGTGATAAATGACAAGGTCAGCATATACCTTCCTTCTGAATTGATACTGTAAACACTGCTAGTGCCTGACAATGCGACAGCAGAATTAAAAGTGACAGGACAAGAAAGAGGTTGACATGTACCAATTGTGTTTGCTAAGATTTGTCCATTATAATAGAGATCATCGACTGCTTTAGAGTCCGCATGATCTTGACTTATGTCCGACGAATATTTAAATGCTGGCACTGTAAAGATTACAGGGTCGCTAACACTGTTCGCTCCACAATTTGCATTTCTGAAAGACCCCTTTTTTTCAGTATTGTAATACCATTTTTTATCAGAGTAACCATAAGAAAACTCTTTTAAAATTGAGCCATCAATATTGTAGATTTTATCAAGTCTATTGCTTACATATTTGTAACTTTCTCTATTACCGTTAGGCAGGGTGATACTTCTGATGCCTAACAATGGATCGTAAGTATAAGTTGTTATTTGATAGTTGGAGAAAGCGGTGGTCTTCCGAAAATTATCCAAAGAGCTCAAAAATTCTCCTTCATCAAGACCGGAGGCTTTATCTCCGTCGAGATCTGATTTTTGACATATATCCAAAAGATGATAATTTTGCAGGTCACTGGTTTGCCCAAGGCTATTGATCACTGACAGATACTTTGCCCCTCTAATCTTGGCTATTGGTAAGCTGCGATTATACCCATAGATAATAGTGGTCGGATCACTTTTTATTGTGTATTGTAGCAAATTGCCTTTATTATCATATTGGTCATAACTTATCCTTTCTTCGAAGACCTCCTCGTTTGTATCAATCTTGTTGGGATTGATCACAAAACTTTCTTTATATGGTAGTAAATTGGAATGACCAAGCCAGTTATTTGAGTAGTCTATTTTTGATTTTGAAGTAAAAATATCATTCTTCTTTGTTGTGATAATCAAGGGTATTGAGGTGAAATTTTTATTTGTCAATTCAGACAGACCGGTAATATCTTTCGAATATTTATATAAAGTCTCCAGCTTGTCACTTCCATAAACCTGGACTTTTTTTCTTGACAAGTTCAAATGGTTCGGTGAATCATATAAATACTCAGTAAAGGTGCGTTTTTCATTGCCACTAAAAAAATCGCTTTCTGTTTTACTTTTAAGCACTGATGAATTCATGAATTTTTTATATGCTTGAACCCAGTAACCACTTATATGCTGAACAGTGACATAATTGTTGTTGTCAATTTGGCTAGCAGGATTAAAACCAGTGTTGTTTGTATATTCATACTCGGTCACTTTTATAGGATTGTAAGGATCTTGTTGTGAATATGAAGCCTCATATATTAATCTACCCCTCATAGGACTGAAATCTATTGGATAGAGATTACTGTAATTTTTAAATAAATTTAATGGCTGGAAATTGGTCCAAGAAAAGTTGAATTGCTTTATTTTGGGTTCTCCCATTGCAAAAATATCCGGAAAATTCTCGTATGATGAAAATTGATAAGCTTTGTAACCCTTTCCTTCTTCCACCTCATATACATTCGAATAGCCTACGTTGTAACTATCTAAGCTCGTCCGCTGGATATTGGAACTTGTTATCTTTATCAGATTTGACGTACCATAATCATTTGCTGAAACTACATTATAGAAGTAGCGGGGCCAATGCATCAAGGTACCAGAACTTATCCCACCACTAGAAGAATCGTTAACATCAGTCCCATATCTGTATTCCTTATTTGATTTTGACGTACCATCGTCACTTATACTAATGATCCTTTTAACTCTTGCACCGCCACTGATGCCTTGATTATCTTTAAGTATGGGTAAAAAATTACTCATAGAAGTTCTTTCGATCCGCTTTTCGTACATATGCGGTTCATAATCAAAGAAGCTGATTCCACCTGTAGGATATACTATTTTCTTCAAAAGTGCAACATTGCAATTCTGAGGATTTGGATCTCTAAATGTATCTTCCAATGTGTAGTCGCCAGTTATCGAGTTATATGTAGAAGTGGTTGGTAAAGGAGTTAGGCTTGTATTTGTATCCTTTCCGTTCCAATAACCCCAATGATCAATTCCTTTAGTATAATATGGTGGAAGTTTATCGGTCTTATAATATTCAAACATATATTTTTCGTTAGTCATCTCATCACGTAAAGTTGTCAGAAATGGTCGCTTGTGTTCTCCTCCTAAATGTGCATAGACAAGTTGTTTTTTTTTAACAAGTTGATTCTTGTGATAAAGTTCAATATTGTCAACTACCCACTCGTTAAAAAGTCTATTTGAATAGAATGGACTAAGATTGAAATGTCGGATTGGATAGCCTGTATCTTGGTAGTTGATCTTTATCTCCTCATCATAAAACCTGATCGATTTAAGAACTGATTTTTTTACCATACTGAAAGATGTTCTCTCTCTAAAATTGCCTCCAGTATTACCGTAACAATTTAACCCTACACATTGTTGCCATGAGGTTGATAGGCCGCTTTCTGTTGTGTAACTCTCCATGGAAAGGATTAATCCATTCTGCCAAAGACTGAACCAGTCGCTAAAGTGACAAAATGATGATCTGGAAGTAAAAGTATCTAGTACATAATCAAAATCAATCTCCTTACCATCAGAAAAAATAATTTTAGAAAGACTGAAGGAACTTATCATGGGATGACCTTCAAAAAAAGCATTTGGGTAATCTGGTGTAATACTGTAAGAATAAGAAAGTTCATACCTTGAAAAGTCTCCACCGAAGATATAACGTGTACCTTGTCCGTTAGTTATTATGATAGTTGACTGTGGCGGTTCGCAGAACTTAGAACCTCCGTACATTGCCATTTGTGAAATGTCGACGACAATGTTTGGATCATCCGATTGCACAAGGACGTTACCATCATTTCCAATTACAAACTTTCCCGACAAACCCATTGCTTGAAAACTAAATTCATCAGGTTCACCTTCATAGATATTAGGAAGAGATCCAAGAACCCAATCAAAACCATCAATATGACCAGGTCCTGAATTTAAATTGTATGCTGCGACATTCGTTGTTGGAGGATTCATTCTTACACCTTTTAGAAATCCATGTTTATCAATTTCCTCTCCATAAGGATTCAACATATATGCATCCTTTCCATTAGTACCTTCATATTCGTCAGGAGTACCATTAAGGCTTCTCACTATCCTACCGCCGCCAATAAGAGACCATCCTAAGCCTGCAGCATCTGATTTTTTATGAGGAATGAATCCAGAGGAATCGTATGACAGAGAGATCGGTATTGATAGATTTCCTACATCAATCGAGGTCAGAGGTATATCCAAATCAAGTGCTCCACTATATAGTTTTGGACCTATATTTCCATATTTTTGAAATGAATGGGCCTCTGGAGATTTAACATCCGGTATATAAGATGTAGATAATTGTTGTGCATTAATTAATAGAATATTAAAAATTATGAGTTGTAGTACGATGACTCTCCAATATGTTTTCATTCTTTCAAAATTTTAGTAGTTAGCTTTTTGTTTTGTTGCGTAGAGATGTTTGCTTTGATGATGTAAACACCCTGAGGCAATTTGCTGGTGTTAACCTTCGTGATTTTATTCCCCGTTTGTAGCTGCTGGATAACCTTCCCCGTCATATCATACAAATAGATATCAGCCTGATCGAAGTCTAACCCTATCTCTACATAACAGTAATCTTTAACAGGATTTGGATAGATCTGGATATCTTTGTTCTCCATTAGATTCTCTACATCCCCATCCAAGAGCTTCACAACTTTCCAGTTCTCCTTGCCCATTTCCTCTGCACTCGTCCCTGCCAAAATATAAGAGCCGTCTCTGTTCAAGAGTGCTGTGGTCAGTCTTTCCTCTTTCTTTTTGTCCTTGCCTTCAACATACTTCCTCCAAACCTCTTTACCATTCTTATCGATGTACAACATCCAGAATGTTTCGTCGTTGCTTTGCACTTTACCTTCAGCCTGTGTAAATCCACCAATCAAAAAACCTTTCGTTGCTTCCTGATTATTACTTGTGGTTTCTTTGATGGTATTTATGGACATCAATACATCTCTGTTTTTGAAGTTATAAGATTGCTGCCAGTGTTCATTTCCATCTTCATCCAATGTAAGTACCCATAGGTCTGTCCCTTCCTCGAGCTTCGCTCTCTTGTTACCGGATGTCTGTGATCTGCTTTCTCCGCCGATAATGTAACCTGCATCAGTTATTGCCATTGTCCGGATATGGTCATCTTCACTTCCACCGAAGTTCTTCTCCCACTGAACGACTCCATTCTTATCCAGCTTTACTATCCAATAATCCCCTTCTCCATAATTCCTATCTATCTTGCCATAAAAATTAACATCATAGGAGTCTGAATTTTGTTTATCTGAATTCGATTCAGCATTATTGGACTGATTGTTTGAGGAAGATCCAGAATTACTGTTTTGTATTAATGATGTACTCACATCTTTAGAATTGATTTTAGATTTTGATGGACCTTCATAAATACCGCTTCTGGAATAGATGCCCATCAACACACCACCGTCTTTTGTGGGAATCACTTTCTCCACTTCATCCAGACCATTGCCGCCCAGAATAAGCTGGCTGATAATCTTTCCTGTTTTATCCAGCTTTGTTACAAAAACATCTTTAGATCCATATCCTAATTTGGGGTGATTGGTTGACCCTGCAACAACATAACCTTCGTCTGTTGTCTGGGTTACACTTCTGGCTTCCTCGCTATATCTGGTTCCGATGGTCTTCTGCCACTCTTCTTCACCATTCTCATCAATCTTAATCAGCCAGATATCAGAAGAACCGTTGGATTTATCTTTTTTATCCAATGCCAATGAAGAATAAGAAGTTCCTGCTAGTAAAAATCCACCTTCCCTTGTGGAAACGGTGGAGCTGAGATAGTCGTGCTGGTTACCCGAGAAATATTTTTCCCAGACTTTTTGACCTTGCTGATCTAATTTGAGAATATGATAATCGTAGCCTTTATTCTGATTGTTGCCTGCTGGATCTTGATTCTTTTGGATGGAGGAACCGGAAACTAAATATTGTCCGTCTATAGTGACTGCCAGACCACATAGAAAATCCTGATTACCTGATTCAACATTCTTTTGCCAGCTTACTTTTTGGGCATGTAGTAGTCCCACTGCAAGGATTCCCACACTTATGCAGAGTTTTTTCATTGGTTAATTTTTCGTTGTTAAATTAGTAACATTTTAACAAACTTTAAAATATTTATAAATGTTTTTTATTATGTTAAATGAAGGTAAACTATCAATAATAAGATATTCTATGCGGATACCCATTCAGGCAGGCACAATGAAAACGGCAATCAATTCCTTGAAAACAATCAGAAAGCGTATTGATGTAAGCCTGAAATCTTTTTGCGGAGGGTTGGAATCGCCGATTCGGGATACCCAAAAAGATTTTTTTCCGCAGGGACAACTGAATACATTTGCTATAGAAAATCGCATACCCTCACGGGCATCAAGAGTAATTGAAATGAAATCCTGCTCTAACAGTTATTAACGTAAAATGAATATTGATGAGTCCATTCACAACACATAGCGGCAATAAGATTTCTACGATTTAGGTTTAAGTATTTTAAGGAAAATGAATTTTTACAGCTAAGAAATAATCATTTGGATCTGGACAGATGAAACCACTTCTTTTCTGTCAATCTGATCTTTGAATATGTTTAATTGGATAATAATAATAATAATAATAATAATAATAATAATAATAATAATAATAATAATAATATACTTTAAGATAACAGAAATATTGAATTTGTCATTTAGAATTTTGTTTTTTGATTTGGTACAATGAAATATATAGTTGCCAAAAACAAGGCAATTATATACTTGAGTGTACCATATAAAAAATAAGTGCTTATGCTGAATTTAGTTCATTATGTATCTAATGGTAAAATTCATAATTTAGATAATGTTGCTATCGGTAAAATTAAATTTATAATCAACATAAGTAATTGGATAAGGAAATAATTCACATGAAAATGATAATTTAGATTGAATCCTAAACGAAAGACATTAAATATTGAACCGTAGGAGCAAGCAAATTGAACCGTACACTAAAGTTGAATACTCAATAAATAATGAACTTTGTCTTATTAAATTAAATCAATCAAATGTCAGAAATTACAAAAATTCAGTTGGGTCAGAATGGACCTTTGGTTTCAAAGCTTGGTCTGGGATGTATGAGAATGTCATCCATTTGGGGCGGACCGACACCAGATGAAAAAGAAAGTATTGCAACCATTCATCAGGCTTTGGACAGTGGAATTAATTTCCTGAATACAGGAGATTTTTACGGTGCAGGTCATAACGAGATGCTCATAGGGAAAGCAATCGAAGGGAGGCGTGATGAAGCATTCATTAGTGTCAAGTTCGGCGCTATCTTCCACAATGGACAGTGGATAGGAATGGATCTCCGCCCAGTAGCGATTAAAAACTTTGTCAACTACTCTCTTACCCGTTTGGGAATTGAAACAATTGATCTTTATCAGCCGAGCAGAATGGACGGCAGTGTTCCGGTCGAAGATATTATCGGTACCGTTGCAGGTCTGGTTGAGGAAGGCAAAGTGCGCCATATCGGCGTTTCTGAAATTACAGCAGATCAGCTTCGTACTGCCAACAGCATCTACCCGATCAGTGCTTTGGAAATCGGTTATTCTCTGGCAGACCGCCAGATAGAAAATGATCTGCTGCCTGCAGCAAAAGAGTTAGGAATTGCTGTTGTAGCTTTTGCCAACACTGCTGAAGGTCTACTGACGGGAGATTTGAAAGCTCCACTCTCAAAAGATGATTACCGAAATCATTTTTCCCGCTTTCAAGGTGAAAACCTAATCAAAAATCTTGAAAAAGTTGAAGTTCTGAAACAGATGGCTCAAAACAAAGATTGCACACCAACACAGCTTGCGATTGCCTGGGTTAATAGCCAAGGCGACCAAATTATACCACTGGTAAGTATGAGCCGAAGATCAAGGTTACCCGAAAATATCGCTGCAATGGATATTGTATTCACATCTGAGGAAATAAACGTTTTAAACAGTACATTTGCAATAGGTGCCATCAAAGGCAGCACGTATTTACAAAGATAAATGGAAAGTCCAGCAGAAATTCTTCCCGGCGTTATATTTTACTCTTATCTTTCTTCAGAACGGAAGGAAAAAGCCTGTATATGGAATCACCATACTTTGGTATTGCAGGTATCCGGTCAAATGGTTTTGGAGACCTCGGAGCAGAATTTAACCATCTCTGCCGGAGAAGTATTGCTGATTCATAAAAATCAGCTGGGAACGCTTATCAAAACACCTGAACCGGGCGGACAGTACGAAACAGTGGTGATATCTTTGCAAGAGGATCTGATACGCAAGATCATTTTAGAGGAAAAAATGGAAGCATATGGTAAGTACTTTGGTCTTCCTAATTTAATCATTCCCAGTGATGATTTTCTCAAAGGCTATTTCCAATCTATTGTTCCCTACGCCAGAAACTCAGGTGCAGAAATGACAGACGAAATGGGACTCTTAAAAGTGAAGGAAGGCATCAAATTAATGTTGATGGCTGTTCCTGAGCTCCGCAATTTCCTGTTCGATTTTTCAGAACCGTATAAAATCGATCTTGAAAAATTTATGTTGAGTAACTACCACTTTAATGTTCCGGTGGAAGAGTTTTCTAAATTAACGGGTCGAAGTCTTTCCGGATTTAAGAGGGATTTCCAGAAAACATTTGGAATGCCACCAAGGAAATGGCTGCAGGAAAAAAGACTGAATGAAGCAAAGCATTTAATTGAAAGTAAAAACAAAAAACCTTCTTCTATCTATCTCGACCTTGGATTTGAAAGCCTCTCTCATTTCTCTCAGGCTTTTAAAAAGAGATTTGGTAAAGCGCCTACTTTAGACATATAAAACAGATCATTAGTACTATTAATACAAGCCCTGATTTTTTTTTAATTATTCAGGGCTTTTACTTTCTGCAACTTCAACATTTTTTAAATTGCAGAAGTGATATGGATTGAATTATGGGTATCAGATTTTTGGAAGTCAGAGTGGTGAATTTGGATTCAAGACAGCAGACGAACAAACTATAAAGGAAATAAAAAAGAAATACGGAATTGAATAGATTTCCAGCTATTATAGAAGAAATTTATAATCTTTAAGTCTGATTTTATATTGAAAAAAAGTCAACTATTAACATCATTTTTTTAACCCATTTGTCATAAAAAAAGAATATCAGTAATCGATGTAATATAAGTTAGTATAAAACTGTCATAGTAAAGACAGCAAGTCATATCAAATCTTAAAATTTACAAAATGAAAAAGATATTTTTATTTTTAACGCTTTTGACAAACGTATCATTGTGTTTTGCTCAAAACGATTATATACGGGCACCTACAGATAACCAATTGAAAAGCGCATTAGATTCTTTAGTAGAACGATCAGTTTCTGCCTTTATGAAAAACAGTTCCAGAGTAGGCATTTCAGTAGGTATTATTCAAAATGGAAAGTCGTTTCTGTACAATTACGGTTCAACCGGAAAAGACAACCAGGAACTGCCGACAGGAAATACAGTATACGAACTTGCCTCCATTACAAAAACATTTGGTGCAACTTTATTGGCGAAGGCTGTCCTTGATAAAAAAGTGAACCTCAAGGATGATATCCGTAAGTATTTAAAGGAAGATTATCCTAATTTGGAATATGATGGAAAACCAATAACGCTACTCAATCTTGCAAATCTCACATCCGGATTACCAAACTGGATGCCTGATAAAGACCTTTTTGGAAATGCAGACCCTGAAGCGATCCCTTTTATCCTGGATTCAGTTCACACAAAATACAGCCGAGAGGATCTTTACCGTGATCTGCATAATGTCAAACTAAAAGCTATCCCGGGAAGCGTATCCCGACACTGTAATACAGCGGCACAGCTGTTGGGTTTCATAATGGAAAATGTCTATAAAGACTCATTTGATAATCTTTTAAAGATATATTTCACCAAGCCTCTTAAAATGAAAAACACCTACTTGCTGGCACCGGGAAAACTGCCAAGAAAACTCGCGAAGGGCTATGACGGTAAGGGTCGTTTGATGCCCATTATCGATTGGGAAGACCTACAGGTTGCAGCCAGCATTGCTTCTACGAGTTCAGATATGCTGAAATATATGGCCTTTCAGCTGGATGAAACGAACGCCGCTGTAAAACTAAGCCATCAACCCACCTTTGGAAAGGTTGAAGACGGTGCCGTTGCCCTTAACTGGAAAATAAAAACTACAGTAGATGGCAGAAGAAGTATTTCCCATACCGGAGGAAGTTTGGGATTTAGCAGCTACATGGTATTTTATCCTGAATCAAATGCAGGTATTGTTCTGCTTTCTAATGAGGCGGACCAATATACTCAGAATGAACTCATCCTTTTAGCAGATAAAATTTTAACACCAACAAACTGAAGACCCAATGAGAACTATTACTAAAAACATGATGATCATCCTGATGACAGTAATAACATCATTTCCACAAGTGATGTCTGCCCAAACTACTTCGGACAGTATTGATCTATTTATCAAAGAGAAGATGAGACAAATGAAGATTCCGGGACTTCAGCTCGCTGTTGTTAAAAATGGAAGACTAGAAAAATCAAGCAGCTATGGTTTTGCGAATGTAGAACACCAGGTTCCGACCTTTTCAAAAACGACATTTTCGATCAACTCTATGACAAAAGCCTTTGTTGGTGTTGCGATTATGCAATTACAGGAACAAGGAAAATTAAAAACAGATGATTCTATTTCTCTATACATTTCTGATATTCCTAATGATTGGAAATCCATTACGATTAAACAATTGTTAAGTAATACGTCCGGACTCCCTAATAATATTGATGAAAAAGAACAAGTTTTAGGAAACGGTATTGAAGATAAAAACTGGGAAGTGGTAAAGACACTGCCTATGGAATCCAAACCTGGAGAGAGATTTAGTTACAACCAAACCGGATATTATATGCTAGGAAAAATCATTAACAAATTGAGTGGTAAACATTTCACACAATTCATTGAAGAAAACCAATTCAAGCCTTGTCATATGACTTCTACACAGTTTGGAGACTCCAACGATATCGTACCCAATAATGCTGGTGCTTATTCTACGATTACCAACATCGATGGGAAGTGGATTAATGATGGAAAACTACACAATGCTTTTGCAACCTTTCCCGTATTCTTCAGAACTGCGACAGGAATTATTTCCACTTCAGAAGATTTAAGCAAATGGCTTATCGCCTTAAATGACGGAAAACTCTTACAGAATAAAAATAGCGTTAAAGAGCTTTTCACTTCAGTAAAATTAAATGATGGACATATCGCTGGTTTTAATAAACTCACCAATGGATATGCGCTAGGCTGGCCAACAGTTATGAGGGAAGAACATCCTGCCGCAGCTCCTGTTGGCGGGATGCGCTCAGCATTATTTGTATATCTCCATGATGATCTTTCAATCGTTGTTTTAACTAATCTTCAAGGCTCCAATCCTGAATGGTTTATTGACGAAATTGCAGGTTTTTACTTTCCCGATATGAAAGTTAAAAATGGTTTCGGTCTTAGTAAAAATCTAAAATTACTCCGCCAAAAACTCATTGAAAACAAATTTCAAAACGCTTATAAACTTTACACGAAAATTAAAAAAATCAACAAAGATTTTAAGCTTTCTGAAGACGAAATCAATTCCTGGGGCTATCAACTTTTAGAACAAGAAAAGAAAAATGAAGCATTGCAGGTTTTCCAACTAAATACGTTGTTGTTCCCTGATAGTGCAAATGTTTATGATAGCTATGCTGAGACATTGGAATCACTGGGCAATCGTAAAGAAGCGATTATTAATTATAAAAAATCTCTCAAACTCAATCCTAAAAACAACAATGCCAGTAATTACTTAAAGGATAAAAATTAATTATATAGTTAAAGATACCCTTGCATGATCTAATTTTTTGTTACAGCACAAAATCAATTTAATCCCAGACTAATGTGTGGGATTAATTGAGTAAGCATTTGATTTTTGAGCAAGTTGATCGATATACATTTCCAGATATGCAGCATATGTACGTCAGTAGAATGAATTGAAGGGAGAATATGACAAGTCGAAGACCCGATTGACATCAGGCAAAAAAATTTTACTATCTGAAAGCTTACTGTTTTTATCATTTTGCAATCAACATCCCCTATCATGTGTGATCTGATAAAAAAAAGTACTCAACAACTGCACTTTCCAAAATTGATTCAACAAACCATTACAAAAAAATAGGGCGTTGCATGTAACAGAGAGTTGCTTACGATTGTCATAATAATGAACTATTTATACAATCATGAAGAAGACATTGCTTTCAGTTATTTTAATAACTCCTTTTCTCGTTTTATCACAAAGTATCACAGGAAAGATCACTCAATCAGGGAATGAGGTTTCATATGCAGAGATCATTGCCTCTAAAAAACAAATAAAACAAACTATTATCTCCGACGAAAAAGGGAATTTCACTCTGAAACTTCCTGAAGATGGAGTTTATCAAATAGTTTGTATTCTTGACGGTATCGAAGTTTTAAAAGATGATATCACAGTCAACGGCACTACAAAACACGATTTTGCCGTTGAAAAAAAGCCTGCAAAAGAGATCGAAGGCGTAGTCGTAATAGCGAAAAAGAAATTGATCGAAAGAAAAGCGGACCGGCTGGTCTTTAACATCGCAAATTCTGTTGCTTCCCAGGGAATGGATGGTATAGAAGCGCTCAACAACACACCGCAAATCAGAGTTGATGAAAATGCGGGGATCTCCATGGTCGGGAAAAGCGGTATCGCAGTGATGATCAATGACAGGATGCTGAATCTTACAGGAACTGAGCTCATCAATTACCTTAAAGGTCTGCGTTCGGAAAACATTGAAAAAATAGAGGTCATTACCGCACCGCCGTCCAAATATGAAGCTCAGGGTAATAGTGGATTGATTAATATCGTTCTAAAGAAAAACCAGAACTTGGGCTGGAGCGGCAACCTGACAACAAGTCTTTTTCAGACCACCTATGCCGGATTTTCCAATTCCGCAACGGTCAATTATCAAGGTGAAAAACTAAGGTCATCACTGAAGCTCAGGCAGTATGACAGCCAGAAACATTCTTATGAGAACTACAAGATCGCAGGTAATGACGGAATGGCAAGCTCGGATGACAGAAGAGATTTCTGGAACGGCGGCGGACTTAATTACAGCATAGACTATGAGCTCAATAAAAAATCAAGTCTGGGACTGGTCTACGATTACGGAATGGGAAACTCCGGAATGGATATAACGAACACTTCAGATTATTTTCAAAAAGGGAACTATACCAACACGCTCTCTACTTACGCAGAGCACCGCACTAAAAATAAAAACAACACCATAAGCGCCTACTATGATCTGAAATTCGGAAAGCGGGATAACAAATTGAGTATTACCGGAAATTATTTTTCCAATACGCCCTCAAGCAATATCGATTTTACAACGGTAGACAATTCCGGCAATGCCTTCATCGTAAAAACACCGTCTGAACTCGATTACAAAATATATTCCGGTCAGGCAGATCTCACGCTTCCGTTTGAATTAGCAAAGACAGAGACCGGTATTAAATTCACCACCTTTGATAACAACTCCGACATCAGATACCAAAATCTGATCAACGGAAATTTTATTACAGATCCGCTGAGAACCAATCTGTTTAATTATAAAGAAAAGAACTATGCTGCATATATGAACATGGAAAAGCAACTGACAGAAAAATGGACTATCAAAGCTGGTTTAAGATATGAATATTCGACTGTCAACGGTGTATCAGCCTCCACCGGGCAGGAGACAGAAAGTTCTTATGGTAAACTGTTTCCAACCTTCTATCTATCATACAAAGCTGATGATGACAATACTTTCAATATTAATTACTCCAAAAGGATCAACCGGCCGGGCTTCCGTGCCATCAATCCATTTCGCTGGTATACGAATATTAACTCCTACTATTCCGGAAACCCGGCTTTAAATCCTTCTATCAATCATAATTTTGAACTTTCTTACCTGTATAAAGGGAAATTTTCTGCATCTGCGTATTTTCAGAGAGAATTAGATGCTTTCAGCCAGCTTGTAGTTTTAGATGGAGAAAATAAGACCAGCAACTTCTATAATTTCTTTAATAAAAACAGTACCGGGATTTCCGTAAGTTTTTCAGACACTTTATTCAGTTTCTGGGAATTAAATTACTCAGGTGATTTCTCTCATATGGAAACGCAGGTTTTTGCGACCGATGCAGCTTCCAGAAAAGGAAACAGCACGACTTTCAACCTCCAGAATAGTTTTGCTTTAAAAAAAGACAAAACAATCCAATTTTTTATGAATTACTGGTTTCGACTGCCTTCAAATATGGGTAATGTTTATTCATATTTTGTCGGAAATTTCACATCCGGCGTCAAATTAAATATGATGAACAAAGATCTTCAGATGAATGTATATGTTTCTGATATTTTCCGCCAGGCTAAAAGTCACGGGGAGATCTACTATGAGAACTCAATCCACTCATTCAACAATTACTATGACGGACGAAACCTGACCGTTTCGTTGACTTACAATTTTGGAAATAGAAAAGTAAAAGCACAGGATCGGAATGTTAAATTTGAGGAGAAGAACAGAGCGAATTGAGAATGATCAATTGACTTAGATCCTTTTAAAAATCTTATAAGTTAAATTTAACAGATTGGCACTAATTATGAATCATTCACACCATTAATCTATAAATTTAATTGAAATGGGAATTAAGCCAGGTCCAAAAAAGACAGCGGAGTCAACAGGTAAATTAGACCAACGCCAGAGAGATAATAAGGAGACTCCAAAAAACAAAACCGCTTTGAAACCTCATCACCACAAAAAAGGTGATTAGATAAAGCATATTAAAATTTTAATTTCATAATAAATCCCGACCAAGGTCGGGATTTGTATTCAGCACATTTATTCTTTACTCATTTACAGGCTATCATCCATAACGAAGATTATACAATATATTTACCTTCTTCCTCTTTAAGCCAGAATCGCACCCTGCTTGCTCGCACTTTGATCATTCAGATACCGGGAGTATCGATACCTTCCGAAAAACATTTATCAAGGTCTTAAACCCATTTTTCTTTAAGCATACTTTTATCTTTTAAAATATCACCGGTGCAGGTACATTCGATAAATGACATATCATCAATCTGCTAGATAAGATTGACATGCTGATTTCTCTTAATCTGGTCGATTTTATGACTATCCTCATAGGTGAAGAACCAAGAGTCTCCGTCGTACGTAACTTAACCCTCTTTTAAAAGTATTTTAAACAGTATAATTAAATTAGTTATTTTTAAATATAAAACATCTGTCAAAATGATAAGCCCAATCGATTCAAAACCATCAGATTTTTTTCAATTTGTAGAACATCATTGCCGCTTGGATGAAAAATCCGGCAGTGCATTACATCCTATAATAAGGGAACAAGCATATAAAAAAGGGGATATTCTTCTAGAGGAAGGGAAGATCTGCAATAAAATATACTTTTTAAATGTCGGGCTTGTAAAAACCCTATTGACTACTGACAGCCGGGAATTTACGATGCGCTTCTTTTCGGAAGGCAATGTGTTTTCGGTGTTGGATAGTTTTATTCAACAAAAACCTTCCATTTACGATATTGTAGCACTCGAAGACTCTACGGTAAGCTATATTCTCTATGATGATCTTCAAACATTATGTAAGGAGTATCATCAGATCGAAACATTTTACCGCAAGCTCCTTTCTATGGCAGTTATTGAAATGATGAGCAGAGTGAGCCATTCGCTCGAGGAAACGGGAATTGTTGCATATAATAGATTTTTAAAAGATCAGGGGCATCTCCTACAGAGAATCAGTCTGGCCGACCTTGCCTCCTATCTGGGAATTACCCAAGTGTCCTTGAGCAGGATTCGAAGGGTGAAATAGAGATTTTATCATTTGATAAATGTGGGCACTAAGCGGATTTGTAATTTGCCCAAAAATTCATACCGCTATGATTCATCCATTGTTCTTTAATCAAAAACTCAGCGTTGCTTTAGTAATCCTCATTATCATTATTACCCCAATAGCAGGATATTTTTCTATCGGACTTCCACCCGTCATTATCGTTGGCGGCTCAGCACTTATCGCATTTTTTTGCTGGAATAGGACCTATCTACGAAATCCTGTCAGTCCATCATTGATGTTACCACTCTTTGTTCTTACAGTCGCCGCACTGCAGATCCATATTATTGAAGAGTACCAGATGGGCTTCGCTCCTGCAATGAGCCGTCTATTTGGAATTCCATGGAGTGAAAAAAGTTTCCTCATGGTATTTGCACTGGTAGGACCAACCATTTATACACTGACCTCATTGGGTTTGTATTACAGAATTCCTATTGCCGGATTTGTAGCCTGGTTTATTTTCATCGGTCCTGGTGTCGCTGAATTTACGCACTTTATTTTTCCATTAATTATTCCTGACCTTGTACCACATAATCCCCAACCTATCACGGATTCCATCAAAGGATCTGTGATCGAAAATATGCCTAACTTTTACTACAAGACGACGGGGAAATACTACTTTCCTGGTATGTGGACAGCCATTCTACCGATGATCCCCGGATGTTTTGCTATTATCAGACTAGTATTCCAGAAGAAGACTCACAAATCCTATTGAGGAATCGTTATACCTAAAAAAATTTTTATGATTTTCTATTAGAGTTGGTATAATTCAATGTATAATAGTAATGATATACTTTTCGGCACCGATAGCAACTTCACCTTAAATTATGAATTGTACTGTTGATCACAAAATGAACTAACTTCATCATAGGCACTAAATGTTTTATATGATCGTCTTTGGCTTGAAGCAATTCTTGGTACACCGAATTATATTATTTCCTTGATAATTTACGTCAAAAGAATGACTTCTGGATTGTTGAGGTCAAATTATTGTCAGCATAAAATCATCCAACACTTTCCTTAAACGGATTCACACTAATCTCTATCATAAGATTTTCAAAATAGAAATAGAACCCAAACGTATTTCTGATCGATTTCGGTTCTTCTTCAAATCGTAAGTTTTCTTCCTCCTGAAGCTTTAAGTACATATTCCAAACAGCTTCCTGATCTTGCTGATAAAATCCGATATGAAAATTCTCGGGATACTCAGGTATATCTTCCTTTTTATTCAATACTTGTCCCCAGATCACAAGGGCGAATTGATCATTGTTTTCCAGAACCGCCATTTTGCTGTTTCGGTTGGTGATCATGCTGAAGCCGAAATAATTTGTAAATAAATGCAAAGCCTTGTCTACATCCTTTACCACCAGATTGATATGATTCAAACTCATTTTGTATAATTTTATCTGTTATATTGATCAAACAAAATTAATTTTCCGGCATCAGGCTCAATTGGATAAATCGGTCGTTTTCGTTTTTGTTTAAGATCGTAGGTTTTACCCCAGCGAATTTCTTTACTTCCCTTATAAAATGGGATTGATCACCATAATTAAGTTCCGGGTAGAAATCGCCCTTTTTCAGTTGTTTCAATGAATTTGAAAAACGGATGATATTTATGTATGATTTCAATGAAACTCCCAACCACGCATTAAAATAGCGGTTAATCTGCCTGCTGCTCCAAGAAACTTTTTTTGATAATTCCTCAACAGTTGTTTCTCCTTTTGATAAATAAATCAGCTCAAACAAATTCTTCTTACGGTCATCGATTTTCTTTTCAAGTTTTGCCTTAACAATCTCGCAGGCTTTCTTATAAAATTGCTCAAAGTGTTCCAGATCGTTTTTAGAAAATCCCCAATAATCGCAAGGGAGAGTTTGTTTAGTATCTTTTAAATCCGCAATAGATTTTTTAAAAATATATTCAGCGGCTATCGGATGAAAGCTTATGGCAAACATCGTCGATCGGGGGAATGGTGGTTTGATGACAGGCCCGGTGCAAATCCCCGATATAAAGATCTCAAAATTCTCATCTTCTCCTGAAAAAAGGAATAGATCTATTTTCCCGTCAGGAACGATGATCCCTTCTCTTTTTTCATCATCATGATTTTTTACCATCCAGACACTTTCTACTATATCTGAAAGGGAATTGTCGGGTTTAATCGATAAATACTCTAATTGATTTATTTGTGATTTCATCTGCAATATCTCAATGTTACAAGATTATAATTTATGGTTTTCCATATTCTATTGACGATTATATTATATAAACTTACTTGCCTTTCAACCGATGCTGCGAACTCCATTTCTTGGGTTTCAGGCCAAAATGTTGCTCAAACAACCTTCCGAAATAACTCAGATTGGTAAAGCCTAGCTGATATCCTGTTTCAGAGACCGAAAGATTCTTCTCCTGCATCAGTTTAGCCGCCTCCTGCATCCTCAGGTATTGGCCATACTCATAGATGCCCTTTCCAAAGATCTGTGTAAAAAGCTTTCTGAGTTTGAGCATGTTCATTCCACTGACCCTCACCAGCTCATCCTGCGTCAACGGTCGTTCTGGTGAAGATGAAATGGCATCCCTTACACGGTAAAGACCTGCTATCTCATCAGCCCGCAGGTTCTGATGCACGACTTGCTGCCGCATGGAAAGGTTTTTAAACAGCAGGTAAAGCAGCTCCAATGCTTTCAATTTGTAGTAAGCTTCAGAGAGTATACCCATCTCAGGAGTTCCTGCAATTTCATTCACCAGGTCGGCCATGTCAGGTGACAAAAATTCTTCTATCAATAAAGTTTTTTCATCATTGAAAAGATAAGCGAATGTCTCCTGATCTTTTCCGATAAAACTTTTGAGAAAATCGAGTTCGATCAGTATCGTGATTTGACTGATCTTAGATCCTTTCGGAAACACCACTTCACTTTCCAGATGGAGAGGACTTATCCGGACATGAGGCCTTACTTGACGTGATTTTTCATTATAGTGATTCTCGTTATGATCTGAAGAATAGCCGGAAATATTCTGGAAAGATATAAGCAGACCACTTTTAACAGCATCGATAGGTTTTCTTCTGTATATGAATGTTTCTTCCGCAATAACAGATCGGGTCATTAATAACATTTCCGGAAGCATATCAACAATGTGAACCTCATTAAGCCGCAAAAGGTTCAGGTTGTCACTGAAGTCCGATGCAGGCACTCCCAATCTCTCTGCCAGATCAAGCATCTGCTTCCTGTTTTTAGATAAATTCATTTTTATGGACTATTATTATTACGAAAAGGACTATTTTATACTTAAATGTAAAACTAATTTTGCAATAAGCATTTAAAAAATTATAGAAATGAAAAAGAACATTTTAATATCCGGTGGTGGAATTGCTGGACTAACGGCCGCAAAATTGCTAACAGCGCAGGGCCATCAAGTTACGGTGATCGACAGGGCTTTATCTTTTACTAGGGCAGGTTTTCTAATTTCCCTGAAGAGTTTCGGTGTCCGGATCATGGAAGAACTCGGCTTGATGGAAGAATTGCAGGCGGCATCTTCCCCATCCGAGTTTGTAAGTTTCCTGGAAAAAGATGAGCAGGTCATCCAACGCATCAGCTATGAAAAAATGAATGAGAATATTGAACGCTCGGTATTGATCTCGCGTGGCGGACTTCACCACGTATTATATGAAAATCTAAAAGGCCAAGTAAACATTCTTTTAGACACAACAATCTCCGAGATCACTTCGACGGATAATAAAACCGAGGTGACACTTTCTGACGGATCTCGGATGGCAGCAGATCTTGTAATTATATCTGAAGGCTTACGTTCTTCAACACGGGAACGCTATTTTACCAATTCACACATGGAAGACTTCAATACATTGTATATGGGTGGAAGGCTGCAGGCTGAACATTCGTATCCTGTAGGTGCTTTTAAGGTCTATATTGATGTGAATAAAATGCTTTCCATCTACCCGATTGCAAACAACGAAATTGCTATCCAGTGCTACATCCATCATACGGGTGATATTGCAAAGATAAAGCAAAGGTCGGCGGAATTATTAGAAAGCTCTTTCAATGATTATAGCACCGAGGTAAAGGATCTGCTCACCCGTTTTGCAGAGGAAGGCCTAATGTTTGTTGATAAGATGGGAATGGTAGAGACTCCGGATCTGGTCAATGGGAACCTTGTTCTGCTGGGTGACGCAGGATACTGCCCCACCGCCCTCTCCGGTATGGGAGCCTCGCTTTCTATTTACGGAGCAAAGGCATTATCACATTTTATCAGCAAAACGCCCGATGACCTGACATCCGCCTGCAGCAATTATAATATATTGATGCAACCCATCATCCGTAAATTTCAGGGCAATGCCAGAAACAATGCCTCTTCATTCATCCCTGCTGATGCGCAGAAGCTTGACCGGTTTGTAGACTCTTTCAGGTCTGCATCCGACATCGAACTGAAAAGAATAATGACCGATCCAATCGTACTCAATGAAGAGCAGTTGAACTTTAAGATCAGTTAAAAGATGAGCCTCATAAAACTACTGTCGCCTATCATAGGATTTGGTACCATTGGGCTTTTAAGCTCCATATTTGCCAAATTGCAGGGTGCCCTATTTCCAGCCTCTTTGCAACTGTTTGATCATCTGACTTTGACCTCATATGATGTTGTGCAACTTATCATCAAATTAGCCTGCGTGTACATAAGCTGTATCGCAGGAGGTATTATGACATCTATTTGCGGAGGTGAAAGGAGACAACTAATTATTGTGGGAATAAGTATTATGTCGGTGATTATCTGGCTATGGATAATTGCCATTCACCCATTATGGTTCTGGACATTATTACTCGTGGGAATCATCCCTTTTGTTCTGATCGGAAGTAAGGTTAGACAAGCATTTTAGTGAATGCTACCTTACGTGTATTCTGTACAGATGTAGGGGATTTTGATGTAAATAATGGATGCAGTAAGATAGGAAGCTTATTCACGTTTATGGTAAATAATATACTTTAATATACCACATTATTTTTTTATATAATTTGAATTACAAAGATTGATTAAGCAATATTATTAGCTAACTGCCGTCGTAGTTTATGAAACTAGCGTGTGGTACATACAATATGAGTGCTCCAGCAATGATAGAAACCGATATGGTCAAAAACAATTCAAACATAAAACCTGATCTTATTCCTGTCGGAAGATTTGGGCAGACCGACGAAGTAGCGTTAGCGGTTTTATTGCTGGTAACTAACGGATATATTAGCGGACAGACCTGAACGTGAATGGAGGGTTGTATATGTTGTAATAAGCAGACTATTTGAATAATCGGGCGTATGGTTGTTGCTGTACACCCGATTATATTATCTAAATTTGAATAATCCAACAGCCAATTAAAGACCTACTATTTAGATTTGCATTATGCTTTCCTAAGATATCGTAGTCTTATAAAATTGCCAAATTGAAAAATTTAGCTCGAGGGAGAGATTATGTTTTTGCCCTAAGAACTAAATCATTACCACGGACATTGTTGTGATTCAGGATCATGATCTTGACTAACAAACTTTCCTGACGGTACATTTTTGTCCACTACCGTACTCACAATTGTCTTTGCAGCGTCTTCAGGTGTTCCGCTTCCTTGATTATTTGTCAGGTCGGTTTTTATAAATCCCGGATCAACGAGATGAATTCGAAACTTCGGAAGTTGATTTGCCAGCGAAATCGTGTACATGTTGAGTGCAGCTTTTGATACTGCATACACCATAAATAGATTGGCGTTTTCGAAATATTTCCATTTAACATCACTATGAAGCGTTAATGAGCCGATACTTGAACTGATGTTAATAATTTGTGGCTCTTCAGATTTTTTTAATAGCTCCGTAAACGCCTGAATGACTCTTAAAGTTCCGTATAAATTAGTGTTTAAGACGTTTTCGAATTCAGAAACTGTTGCTGTCAAAGCATCTTGCGGCATATTTCCTGTAATACCTACATTATTTATTAATACATCTAATTCATCTGTTTTTTTGGCAAGTTCAATCCGGGCATTTGTTACAGATTCGTCACTGGTAATATCAATCTGCACAATTTCGGCGTTGGTCAATCCTTCTGATCTCAATTGTTCCAAGGCTTGTGAACCCCTTTCCAAACTGCGGCATCCGAGATACACAAAGAATCCTTTTTGTAAAAGTTGTTGGGCTGTAGCGAAACCAATTCCTTTATTGGCTCCGGTAATGAATACTTTTTTCATTTTTTATCGATTTAAAATTTGATATTGCAAATTTGAATCAACAAAAAATAGAATCTTTTCACATTTGTGAAAAAGTGATCAGCGGATGTTTTTTCTTACTCTACTTAAGGATGGCTGTTTCATTCCCAGGTATGATGCAACATAGGAAAGCGGAATGCGATTGACCATATTGGGATATTGCTCGAGGAAAGACAAATATCGTTCAGTAGTGTCTTCGCAGATCAACCGGCTCCTTCTTTCCAGTTTTTTTGACTTATGATTTATAATGATCTTCTGAATGGTATCATTTAATCCATCAACAGACTGTAATAGCAAGTTCCAATCTTTTTTTAAGAATGCTACAAAAGAACATGGAGTTATAGCCTGCAAATTTGCGATCGGTATTACACTTTGATCCTGATTATCCCAATCTGAGAGCCAATGATTTTCTTCAACCAAGTAATGGGTAACTTCATCTCCTTTATCATTGTTGTAATAAACGCGAAGAATTCCGCTTTTAACGAAACCAACATATTTTGATGCTTTTCCCATCTCCCAAAAGTGATCATTCTTATTCAGCTTCAGTGTAATTGATTTACTTCCAATTAATTCAATTTGCTGTCGGTTCAAATTTCCAAATTGTGATAAAAAGTCTGTAAATTCCTTCATTCTACAAAACTATCAAATTCAAATAAACAAATACAACATCTAAGTTATCGATAATATTTATATCCATTATGCCGTCAGAATTCTGACAATTCTACGATTCGCTATTAAAATAAACTCTAGCCTTAGTGCCCACTTAGATTTTTTTAAATGGTTAAAACTAACCATTGCCTTTATGTGTCGATTATGGTAAATTTGATTGTAGATAGTGAGATATCGTGCCAGTCACAAAAAAACATTGCTAGTACCAATTTTGTTTTCTGGCGAAATTCAAACAGGATAAGTAAATTACACAATCTAATGTAGATGAATTCCTGATTGTATTAATAATAAATCAATAAACCATCATTTATGAACTCTTTCTTTTTTCGCCTTACTGTAATTTTCTCTATTGCTTATTCGGTCGAAAGTGAAGCCTGCTCCGCTTTTTTACTGACTGGAAAAGATCACAATGTCGTTGGGTTCAATGAAAACTGGAAAACAATGCCAGGAATGATCGTGATCAACAAACGCGATGTCCCGAAAAGAAACATCAGCTGGCAAAATCTGACCACTGATCAAACACAGGCCAATAAACAATGGACCTCAAAATTCGGTTCCGTTACCTTTAATCTTTTAGGCTATGATTTCCCATGCTATGGCGTCAACGAAAAAGGTCTTTTTTTGGTTGAATTATATCTGGAAGAAACGACTAAACTTTACAATCCCAAGCAGGCTGATATGTTCTGGGCACAATGGATTCAGTATCAGCTGGATAATTACAAAACGGTAAAAGAAGTCGTAGATCATCTTAATGATGGTCCAAACATTGACTGGTGGCCCAATGCGGCGGGAAGTCACTTTTTCCTGACCGACGCAAAAGGAAATTCTGCAACGATTGCTTTATTGAACGGGAAATACACCGTACTTACCAGCAAGGAAATGCCTATGCCTCTGCTGTGCAATAATCAGTACCACAAGGACCTGAATGCGGCTAAAAAGTTTGATTTTCTTGGCGGAAATGAAAAGTTTGATTTTGATCAAAACAAAAAATGGGAAGATCGTTATAACCGTGCCTATTATATGCTGAAGAATTATAAATATGATAAGAAACCTGTAGATTATGCCTGGAATATTTTAAATTCCATACATCCCGGTGAATGGCAGACAGTTATTGATACGAAGACAATGCATCTGTATTTCAGATCCGACCTTAAAAAAGAGGTAAAAACCATCGACATCAGCAACTTGGATTTTTCTAAAAATACGGTTGTAAAATATCTGGATATTCATACGGATGAAAAAGGAACCGTTAATCGTTACTTTCAAAACCTGACTGTTTCGAAAAACAATCAGTATGTTGAGCAAGGATTCCCCATCGGGTATGACAATAAGGAATTTGGAACCTCCAGTATTTTCGAGAAATTAAAAAAGAATATTATGAAATTCTTTGAAAACATTTTACCTGCATCTTAAAAAGTAATAATTTTTCAATACTTTTGCTTTACGCTTTAGGGGTATTCTGAAAAGAATTGAGACAGTCCCTTTGAACCTGATACGGCTTACACCGACGTAGGGAAAAGCAATAAATCATTATTGATCTAATAATGACTGTTGTTCGGATTTATCCTAAAGCTTTTATTTTTAAAAATATTAGAATGGAAAACAATCTCTGGCAACACATCCTGCACGTAAGAAAAACTTCGCCCCTCGTTCATAATATCACCAATTACGTCGTGATGAACAATACCGCCAATGCACTCTTAGCAATCGGCGCTTCGCCAATTATGGCCCACGCAAAATCCGAGGTGGAAGATATGGTAACTATCTCAAATGCTTTGGTCATCAATATTGGAACGGTTGATGAATACTGGGAAGAAGCAATGGTTTTAGCAGCTAATAAAGCCAACCAATCAGAAAAATCCTGGATATTAGATCCCGTTGGAGCAGGTGCTAGTCCCTATCGTGACTCAGTTTTAAACAAGCTAATATCCTTAAATCCTACAGTTATCCGGGGCAATGCTTCCGAGATTATTGCTCTCGCAAAGGCGAATACTACGCCTACCAAAGGAGTAGACAGTACGGCAAAAAGTGATCAGACCGTTGAAGCTGCAAAAAAGCTAGTCCAAAATTACAATTCGTTGGTCTGTATTTCCGGTGAAACTGATATTGTTGTTAGCCACGATCGAATTATTTATTTGAAAAACGGACATCCGATGATGACAAAAGTAACGGGACTCGGTTGTTCGGCAACAGCACTCATTGGTGCATTCACCGGAGTTATTGACGATAAGACGGAAGCTGTGGTTGCCGCAATGAGTTTGATAGGTATAGCAGGAGAACTGGCCGCTGAAAAAAGTACAGGTCCCGGAAGTTTACAGCTCCACCTCATCGACAAATTATATAATCTGACGGAAGAGGAATTTTTCGCTCATCTAAAGCTGGTCGAATGATGAGTTTACATTCTGCATTTCCTTATCAATTGTATTTGGTCATTTCCGAAAAAGATTGCCTGGGCAAGAATTTTCTTAAAGTGGCTGAACAATCAATCTTAGGTGGCGTTGACATAATTCAGCTTCGTGAAAAAGATGCTTCAACTGAAGATTTTCTTTTTAAAGCTTTAAAACTAAAAGAAATTACCGATAAATACAACATTCCCCTGATTATTAATGATCATTCTGAAGTTGCTAAAAAAGTAGATTCTGCAGGCATTCACGTTGGGAACAATGATGTATCGCCATCAGCTCTCAGAAATCAGCAATTTTTTAAGAATAAGATCATCGGATATTCCATTGAATATCTTGCTCAGTTGGAAAATGAATACACGGAGCTATCAGATTATTTGGGAGTCAGTCCCATATTCAGCACCAATACTAAAAGAGATACGGTTACAGAATGGGGACTGGAAGGTTTGTCTAAAATACGATCACTAACCAGTAAACCGCTTGTTGCCATTGGAAATATTAATATATCCAATGCAAATGCGATCATCAAAGCAGGAGCAGACACAATCGCAGTGGTATCCGCTGTCTGTGCAGCAGAAAATCCAGAAAAAGCGGCATTCACACTTAAAAATGAAATATTGAAATGAAGAAATACACTTATCCTTCTGTCCTAACCATAGCGGGTTTTGACGGCAGTGGCGGTGCGGGAATTCAGGCGGATATCAAAACGTTTTCTGCGCTCGGATGCTATGCGACTTCTGTCCTGACTGCTCTGCCTGTACAGAATACAATGGGCGTAAGGAAGATTTATCCTATCCCAATAGAAGCGGTAGCCGATCAGATAGAAGCAGTGATGGATGACATCGTTCCTCAGTCCATTAAAATTGGGATGGTTCACACCCCGGAGTTGGTAGAAACAATAGTAAACACTTTGAATAAATACCCAAAAATTCCCATCGTATTCGATCCCGTAATGGTGGCGACAAGCGGACATCGGTTGATAGAAGAGGAAACCATCCATACGATTATTGAAAAACTGTTCCCGCTTGCGGACATCATCACCCCCAATATGGACGAGGCATCCATACTTGCAGGGATGGAAGTGAAAACATTAGATGATATGCAGGTGGCAGGAAAAAAAATTCTACAGTTTGGATGTAGAAATATTCTGCTGAAAGGCGGACACCAGGAATCGTCGACAGTAACCTCTATATTTTTTAATGAGAAAGAAAATCAAACCTCTTTTGAAACAGAAAAATTTATCACTAAAAATACCCACGGTTCAGGATGTACACTTTCTTCGGCTATTGCAGCATACCTTGCAAGAGGTGAAGAATTAGACAAATCAGTAGCGTTGGCACAGCACTATGTTTTTGAAGCCATCAAACATGGAAAAGATGTACTTACCGGGCGGGGCAACGGTCCATTAAATCACTTTTTTAACCCTCATAAATTAATCAAAAATGACCTGGTCTGAATTAACCTGGAAACAATGCGAAGATCGATATCAGTCGATCCTTAAGATGCCTTTCGTAGCTGAGTTGGCAAACGGTACTTTGCCTAAAGAAAAATTTCAGTTCTATATGGCTCAGGATTCTTTGTATCTCGAACACTTTGGAAGAGCATTAGCACTGATTGCCGCAAGAGCAAACGATATCACACACACTTTAAAGTATCTGAAATATGCGGAAACTGCCATCGTCGTAGAAAATCTATTGCACGAATCATACTTTAAAGACTTCGGTTTAACTGAAAAAGGAGAAATACAGCCTGCTTGCCATCACTACATTCATTATCTAAAAAGTACAGCGGCATTGGAGTCTGTAGAGATTGCGATGGCTGCAGTACTACCCTGCTTTTGGATTTACAAAAAAGTCGGTGATCACATTTACAATTATCTGCAATCTGAAAACAATCCCTACCAAAAATGGATTGATACTTATGGCGGAGAAGAGTTTGCAGGTGCTGTAGAACAGGCGATCAGTCTCTGTGATCAGGTGGCTTCAGAAACGACCCCCATTATCAGAAAAAAAATGACGGAAGCATTCATAACCTCCTCAAGAATGGAATATCATTTCTGGGAAAGTGCCTATGAACTCAAAAAATGGGCTTAATGGATCAAATAAACGTAGTAATATTTGATAAGTATGGTGTCCTGGTCGTAGATATTGCTATAAATCCTACGGGACGCTTAAATTTACTGAAACATTTTTAGGAATAATATTATAAAAGATTTTTTCAGCAGGGACAACAGAATAGATTTGCTATAGAAAATGAGATAGGCTGAGATTCATAATGAATATTGAGGCTTTGGTCTACATAAAGGTTCGACTAAATCATTGGGGTTTCTAAGATATTTATGTAAGATTGAGACTCAAGAAACATTTAGAGATTGATAAAAAATATATTTACACTAAATTGCAGCTGAAATCAAACGAAGTCAAAACGAAATACTTCAAAATGAAAAAAAAGCCTCACTTTAAAGCCTTATTAACCTTTCTTCCTGAAGATAGTGGGGGTATTTCGACACCTGTTTCATCAGGATTCAGAACAACCGTCAGATTCCCTTTTGACAGCAAAGAATTCCTAGCCAATCACAGCTTCATTGAAACGGAGATAATTTATTCCGGAGATACAGTCAGTGCGAACATAAATCTATTAGAAACAAAGGATGCACTAGAACAAATTTATGAAGGAATCGATTTCGATTTACTTCTAAATTCGATTATTATCGGCCAGGGCGTCATTACAAAAATCTATGCTTCATAAAATTCCAAAAAGTAAAAAGCCGATTTTGCTTTGCCTAAAAAAATATAGATATATCTAAACCAGCTTTGCCAAGATAAATCCTATCATCAGTGCCAATACAAAAGCGATTATAATTTTTACATAATCAGTCTTGGTACTTTGCATTTGCTGATTTAACCTGATATTTTCTTTTTTGATCATTTCCAGATCGATGTTTAAAGAAGCAGTCTTTTCATTAACAGCAGCCAATATATTCTTGTCGTGTAGAACAGCAATTTCTTTTTTGTAAATTTCCAGTTCTTCCTGTCTTTGTTTCTGTTGCTCCGTAAAAGTTTTATTAGTATCCAACAGCTGCTTGGCAGAATTCTCCTGAAGTTTCTGGAATTCTTCTGTTCTCTTAGCCAGCTGTTCTGTTAAAGTTTTAATCTGTTCTGAATATTGCTTTGAAACATCTTTTTTAACCTCATCAATTAATAATGCTCTTGAATTGGATTTTTCATTAGATAATTTTTCAGCAATAAAATGCAGACCCGCACCATAATCGTGTGGCAGATGAAATCTTTTATCCGCTAATTTATCCAATAAGCTTTCATCCACTGTATGTCCGATTGCAGTTACAGTTACTGCATCAAGATCAATAAATAATTTAGAAAGCGTTATGTCATTGAAGGTTTCCATGCTTTGACGGTCACCTCCTCCTCTAACTAAAGCAATAATATCGTATTGGTTTTTGGAAAGCTCCTGAAGTTTGGCGACCAATGATGTCGAAGAAGTGATATTGCAGCTATGTTCTGTGATATCAAAATATTTTTGGGAAACATCCAGTCCCTCCTTAAAGTCGTGTTGAACTATAGCATTATTACCATATATATTAGCTATTCTTATTGGTTGATTTTGCAGGATCTTCGTTCGGATTAAATTCTCAAGATCCCTAGAACCTTTCTCAAGTTTCTTTTGGATTAGGGAATATCGAACGACATCTTCTTCTGAAATAGCCCGCTCCTCCTGGTGTATAATCTCATCAACAACAAAACGAAGTTCTATAGAAGAACTTTTAATACTTTTTTCTATGAATCCTTTTAGAAGATAAATCTCATTATTCTGAATCTTTGAACGTAATAAAGATGAAATTTTAACACCTAAGGAAATATTGTCAGATTCTGAAAACAGCTGATCATAATAATAGCTTCCGTAGGATTTACCATTACCAAAAACATATCTACCCTTTAAGTAAATGATATTAACTGTAGCATTTAATTTAATGGCATTAATGAATAACCCTAAAACCAGCGATGGCGAGTAAATCTGAAAAGAAGATTCAATAGCATTATTGTTCATTATATCTGATAGCTGTCAACAAAGTTATAAATATTTAATTTCTTTTATTTTTTGTGACTTGCTCAATTAGTATAATATTTGTTTAACAAAAAATACAATCTAATATTATTTTCAAATAGAAACAGCTGGTAAAAAAAAGACTTATGTTAAAAAAGGGTGACGCGGTAAAATGGAAATTCCGAAATGGAGATACAAATGGAATTATTATTAATATTCACACCAAGGACTTTGTTTTTATGAACAGGCAAAGAAGAGCTTCAGAGGATAATCCACAATACAAGTAATGAGTGAAAAGACAGGCAAAAAAGCGGTTCATAAAGCATCTGCATTAAAAAAAATATAAGTTTCTTTAATACTATCTTATCAATTGGTATAATTTTTAAAAGGAAATTATTAAACTTAAATTATGCGACTTTGAAAAAAACTTTAGCAGCATTTTTTGCAACAGCAGGCGCTGTAGCAACTGTAATTTACCTGTCAGGATATCATTATATTTTTAAAGCTATTGGCAAAAACATCGCACCTGGCCCCATTACGCCATCTAGCGATGATGAAGAGAAATTCCCTTCCCATCTCGTTTCTAATGCTGCATCAAAACCTTGGCAGACACATCGACTTTATAATTCTTTCTTATTACCAGACACTTTAACGAAAGAACTGAGAAAGACAAGGGCTTCTTCTCTGCTGATTATCAAAGATAAGCAACTGATTTTCGAGCAATACTGGAAAGACCATCAACAATCATCTCTGATGAACTCTTTTTCTATGGCTAAAGGAATCTTGTCTCTGTTGGTTGGTTGCGCCATCAAAGATGGTTACATTAAATCAGAGAAACAATTGGTATCTGATTTTATTCCCGAATATAAAAGTGACCGTTATGGAAAACATCTAGTAATTTCCAACCTGATGACTATGCAGGCTGGTTATGATTGGATGGAAGAGTATAATCATCCTTTCGCTGAAAATTCCAAGCAGTATTTTGTTGAAGATCTGACAGAGCAGGCACTTAATGTGAAATTTAAACAAATGCCGGGACAACAGTATGAGTACCAAAGTGTAGCGGCTCAGGTCTTGGGAATTGTACTAAAAAGAGCTGTTGGAAAATCTCTCGCTCAATATCTTTCGCTTAAGTTGTGGAAACCTTTAGAAATGGAATATCCAGCCAAGTGGAGTGTTGATAATAAGGGAATGGAAAAAGCTTTTTGTTGCATTCATGCAACACCACGTGATTTTGCGAAAATTGGACAACTTGTATTGCAGAAAGGTCAATGGAAAGATCAGCAACTTATCACTAAAGATTTCTATGATGAAATGCTGGCACCTACAAAACATAATGATGCGTTTGGATATACACTATGGTTAGATGATGAAAGCCAGATGAAATACAGATTTTTTTATGGTTTTCTTGGTCAAT
This sequence comes from Epilithonimonas zeae, assembly GCF_023278365.1. NCBI lineage: Bacteria > Pseudomonadati > Bacteroidota > Flavobacteriia > Flavobacteriales > Weeksellaceae > Epilithonimonas > Epilithonimonas zeae. The sequence goes on from NZ_CP075338.1 coordinate 1,174,412, forward strand.
TTATAATAGTAGTTCCTGAGAAAGATCTAGTCATTGTTAAAACTGGTTTTTATAACAGACTGGACGTTGATGAAAAAAAGAGACCCTTGCAGGTTAAAATTTTGGTTGAAGAAATTACAAAGTTGGTTGCTGAACAAGAATTATAAATTGCTATAGTCTCATTACTTGATTCGTACTGTACAATATTGGATTTAAATCTGTATGGAATTGTGATTTCAAAATTATCACTTCTCATGTCAATCACGTAATTCCTTCAATGTAGCTATGACGCCCTACTTTCCTGCTGTTTGTCCAATTCAATCTTAAAACAGCCTAATATAAATTCTGAATAGTATAACTGCGCATTAACCGATTTAGTTCTGGAATGCAAATCCAATTTTTCAGACAGGATCTTCTCTCCTCTGTAACTGATCGCAAAATAACAATATAGTTTTCCGTTAGATTCTTCAACCGGTGATGCATAACCAGTTACCGCAATGGACCAATCTGAATTGTATAATCTGGAAACGTTCAATGCCATTGTCTCAGCAATACCCGCTGAAACACTATCACAATTTAAAGCTTGCTCCTGATTGACATTTAACAAATTAACTTTTTCTTCAAGTGTATAAGCGGTCATTCCACCCTTGTAAAAATGGGAAGCATCTTTCATCTGGGAAAATGAAAATTGCAGAAATCCAGAAGTGACGCTTTCTGCTATTGCAATTGTTTCTCCGGAGGATAAAAGCCTCCTGCCTATATACTTTAGCAGTTTATCAAGCTCAATGATAAAATAGATTAATGACCGGACTGAAAGTTCATCGGCATTCACTCCAAATTGAGAAGGTTTTACAATCATGTGTTGTCCTGGTTTATTTAATAATGTTAACGAAGCATTACAATATCTAAACCATACTCCCCAAGAGACTATTTTTGTAATTCATAAGACAGTACGAAAAAACCGAATATTACTTTAGAGTCTATCAAATGATAATCAAAAGCTGTAATTAGGTCTTCAGCACAGCACGGATTCTCTCAAGAAGGACGACGATATCAAAAGGCTTGGGTATAATATCATCGGGAGAACAGCGGAGAGAAATATCCTGTACGGATGCGTGGGCACTCATCATAATGACAGGAATACTTTTGCTGCCGCGGATAGATTTAACATGCTGGCATAAGTCGGTTCCTGATCCGTCAGGCAACCGTACATCAAAAAGATACAGATCCGGATGAGAAGCAGTATCTCGTTTTTTAAATTCTGAAACTGAGGCAAAGGACTGCACTTCAAAGTTTTCAAGACCAAGAAATACTTCAAGTACTTCCCTGATTCCCTGGTCATCTTCAACCACATAGATTTTTTTCATAAAGGCTGTCTATCAATAATAACACCACAAGGTGCTTTACAAAGTTTAAATTATTTAATTATTATCAATGGGTTTATAATGGAAGAATAAACCAAAACGTTGTTCCCTTTCCTACTTCGCTTTCTACACCTATTCTGCCGCCGTGATTTTTAATGATGTCAGCACAAATATATAAACCTAAACCCAGGCCGGAGAATTTCTGTCCTTGGTAATTGGTTCTGTAATACCGTTCAAAGAGATGTCCTATTTTATCTTCCGGGATACCGGGTCCCTGATCTCTTACACTAAACTTCACTTCTTTTTTATGCAATACCTCAGCTTTGATCAATATATCGGATTCTGAAGCATATTTGATGGCATTATTGATAAAATTAACCATGACCTGACCGATTTGCTGATGATCTGCAATCACCTCCTGATCCACATCGCCTTCAAAAGTGATTTTTTGATCTGTATTCTGAGCGAAGTTTGAACAACAGTCTTCAAAAAGCTCTGAAATAATAAATGACTGCTTATTAAGCTTCAGTTGGCCATGATCCATTCTGCTGGTATCCAATAAACCATCAATCAGCTTTGTAAGCTTATCAAGACTTTTAACGGACTGCTCAAGAAGTCTTGCTCTGGTATCTGCAGATAGTGAAGTCGTAGCTCTTTGAAGTAGCTGCAAAGAAGCTTTCAGAGCAGTAACCGGTGTCTTCAGCTCGTGGCTGGCAATGCTGATAAAATCGTCTTTTCCCTGTGAGGCCAATCGCCTCGCTGTAACATCCATAAAAGTTCCAATGCCACCTATCAAATTACCTGCACTGTCAAACATTGGCGCCGCATTAATAGAAAGATAGAATTTATCCCTGTCAGGCGGCTGAACAGCAATTTCATAATCAAATACCGGCTTTTTTGTAGTCATCATAATAGCCATAGGATGCTCTTCCGGAGGTAATGGCGTGCCGTCAATACGAAGATTCTGCCATAGAGCGTCATAGTAAGTTCGTTTTTTGATCTCACTTTCCTTAAGCCCCAATATCTGCTGAGCCATAGGATTAGCATAAACCATCTGTCCGGTCGCATCAGTTACGCCAACACCTTCTGCCATGGTTTCCAGTATTGCTCTTAAGCGCTGTTCGCTGTTACGGAGACTTTCCTCCAATTTAATCTTTTCCCTAATGGTATTCTCCAGCTTTTGATTAGCTACAATCTGTGTTGTGACTTCAAGCGCCATATCTATCACACCTGTAACGACACCGTTCTCAACATAAGGTGTATAACTGAAGTTAAAGTAACATTGTTCAAGCTGACCATTTCTATTAAGGGTTACGGGATTAGCTTCATCCGAATGTCTTAAGCCTTTTTCATAGGTATCAACCAGCATATTCGCAGCTCTCTGGCCTTTAAGTTCTGGAAGTTCTTCGAAAAGCGGTTTACCAACAATAGATACATCCTTGCCAATTAGCTCCAGCATCGTTACGTTAATCATTGTGACAATATAATCATCACCCTTTACCAGCATCATCGCTACAGGAGCCTGCATAATCAGATCCCGAAAACTCATCTCACTGGTCGTGAGTTTTTCATTTAGTTTTAGAATGGTCTCGTTCAGATCCTGAAGTTCATTATTTCTACTTCTTAGACTTTTGTTTTTCAGGCTAAGATCGGAAATATCATTTTCTTGTATTTTTTTATCAAGTAACAGATGAAAGTTTTCCTGCTTCAACTGATCATTAAGAAAATAAATCTGCCGGTTAGCATTGTCAAGCTGTTTGTTCGTTGCAACATATTCTTTGTTAATGGTTGCTAAATCCTCATTGCTGGATCGCAACTCTTCATTTAAGGAATTGAGACCTTCACTGGCAACCCTCAATTGATCTTCTCGATCCTGAACGAGTTCCCAGGCTTTCTGTCTCTCTGTAACATTGGTGGCCGTATGTAGTATGCAGTACACTTCACCCTCTTTATTTTTAATAGGCTTATAAGTAAAATCAAAGAAGGAGGTAATCATTTTGCCATTGATTTCTAAAGTGGCAGCTGTGTTGTGCGCTTCGTACACTTCGCCTGTACGCCATACATTTTTGAGAAGCTGTGTAAATGGCTGCCCTTCCATTTCAGGTAGAGCATCTTCAAACCTTTTTCCGCGAATAGATTCATCTTTACCCCAGATTTCCAGCATAGCATCGTTAGCAAACTGTATATTGATTTCCTCACCTGTATAAATAGCGGTAGCATCATTCGATTGCTTAAGGATCTCGAACAATGCATCGGTGCCTAAAGCAGAAAAAAAATTAATCATGTTCAAAAATTATATCGTGAGTTTCGAATTCTTAGGCAAAATATCGGGCAATTTTTTCCTCCAGATACTCAATATCAAATGGTTTCTTAATATAATCATCTGCACCAGAATCCTCCTTGTACTTTTTGATTTCATTGCTTGCGCTGACATACAAAATCGGAATATTCCTGAATCGATCGTGTTCTCTCAATAATTTTACAGCTTCCAATCCGCCTATAGTGGGAATATGATGGTCCATTAGAATAAGATCTGGGAGAAAGGTGGTAACATCCTTGATAACCTGATTGGATGTATTGGATACCACAATATCATAGCCCGCACCCGAAAGCACGAGTTGCAACACATCAAGAATCGCTTCATCATCATCAAAAATCAAAATTCTTTTTGCCATAGTACCACCGTATTTAAATTTATCGCTTTTATGTCGGCTTGTTTATTTATAACAAATATATCCTTTTTTAAGAAAAATATTTGCCAAATAATTTAATTACTATGCAGATAATATTAAAATAAAAATTTATGATTAGTAAATTCATATATCTTTTACAACTACAGAGGAATACTATTAGCACAGGATTATTTGCAGTTACAGATTGATAAGCATTATCAAGACATTATGAGTTACTAATATTTTAATTAAAAGTCCGATAAAAAGAAAGCTAGGCTAATGGTGACAGTGCTACAATCTGCCCCGCAAAAGCCTAAGGCATAAACGGTCTCCTCTATTAATGGGGTTTCCATTTATTCCGTTTCAGTTTGTCTTTTCTACCATAAACAAATCATATATTTTTTCTTTTTGTGGTTTTTCTCTGAAAAAATAAGCAGCAGCCTTCCTGACGTCCAACAATAATCAAAACTGCATTTTGGAATCTTTGATTAGGCTTCAACTAGTCTTGATTGGGATACATCCGTTGTAATTTTAATTGGCAACTTTGCTTCATCAATTTTAAAACATTAAGATTATGCAGAACAATGAAAATAAAGTAGCCCTTGTATCGGGTGCCAATACAGGTGTAGGATTTCAAATTGCTAAAGCGCTTGTGGAGAATGGCTATACAGTTTATTTAGGCTCCCGTGATCTTGCAAAGGGTGTAGCAGCTCTTGAAGAACTGGGCGGATCGGCAAAAGCAATCCAGCTGGATATTACAGATTCAGATTCTATCAACGCAACAGTGAAAAGTATTGAAAAAGAACATGGATACCTGACTTTATTGGTAAATAATGCAGCGATCTCTCACGCCGGCAATCCGGGACGTACTTTGGAGGAGATTATGGGTGCGCAGCGTGCCAGTATAGCAACGATTGATGAGCTTAAAACGGTTTGGGATACGAATGTGTTCGGAACATTAGCGTTAACACAGGCCTTTTTACCCCTGTTACATCAAACAGATAATGCAAGGATCGTGACGGTTTCAAGCGCCTTGGGGTCGCTGACGACCAATGCCAATCCGGAAAATCCTTACCGTTCTAATTTTGATGCTGTATATGGCGCTTCTAAAACGGCACTTAACGGAATTTTTCTTTCCCTTGCTATCGACTTGGAGAACACCGGCATCAAGGTGCATCTGGTAAGCCCGGGATTTACAGCTACGGCGCTCAATAATTTCCAGGGAACGGACTCTGTAGAGGAAGGTTCGAAGGAACCAATCCGGGTAGCGTTGGCGGAAGACCTTCCGACCGGGAGTTTTACAGGCCCTGCCAATTTCAGTGGGAAAGATAATATTCTTCCCTGGTAGTTTTTAATATACAACCTATGATCTTTGGTCATAGGTTTTTTATACATTTATAGTATGAAACCCAAAGAAGACAAACTGATCCGCTTCATCTCGATATCTGAAAGCCACCAGGCTTTTGGTCTGCCCGCACCGCAGCATCCACTTATCAGTCTAGTCCATTTTAATAAGGATAATCCTTTTAATACGGCAATGGCACCAATCTACGATGTCCTGAGTTTTTATAAGATTACTTTTATTACAAAAAATAAGGGAAGACTCAAATATGGCAGGAACTATTATGATTATGATGAAGGCAGTATGTTGTTTCTGGCACCTGACCAGCTGGTGGGGAGTACCGATTATAACAGCGAGACCTATTGCTATATTTTATTGATTCATCCTGATTTCCTGCTGGGTCATCCTATCGCACGAAAAATAAAGCAATACGGCTATTTTTCTTATGCTTCCAATGAGGCACTCCATTTATCAGAAAGTGAAAGGGCTATCATCCAGTCGGTTTACAGCATTATGAAGCAGGAACTGAACAGCCGTGTCGATGAGTTCAGCCAGGAAGTGGTTATTGCTCAGTTGGAATTATTGCTGAGCTACGTCAACAGGTTTTATAAAAGGCAGTTTATCACAAGGAAAGTGGTTAATAACGATATACTGCAGCGAACTGAAAGTATCCTTGAGGATTATCTTAATGATCAGCTATCACTAAAGTATGGTCTGCCATCTGTGCAATATGTGGCGGATCAGCTTAAAATCTCATCCGGATATTTGAGCGATCTGTTGCGCTCACTCATTGGTCAGAATGCCCAGCAGTATATACGAAACAAAATCATCGAAAAAGCGAAAGAACGATTAACCAATACTGTATTGACTGTGGCAGAGATTGCTTATGAATTAGGGTTTGAACACCCACAGTCTTTTAGTAAAATGTTTAGGGTAAGGACAGGGTTGTCGCCTTTAGAGTTTCGTAACTCGTTTGAGTAATCAGCATTATTAGAAGATAACCTTAACTTTTCGTTTTATTATACAAGGAAAGATGGTACTAAATTAAAACCGCATACTCCTAGTGAACGAAAAAAAAGATAATCATTTGACTAGACATTTAATTCTGACTCTGTTCAGAATTTACATTTTACCTCCTTTTCTTTGGGTGGACTTCGTGAAATAATGTTAGATTGGGCTTTTGAATTGCTGAATGAGAACTCTAATCTCTTGGTTGTTTTGTTGAATAAGTTTTTGCCTGTGCTGGTTCCTGAGCTTCAAAGGCTCTGCTTGACTTTATTTGTCTTTCAGTAGCTTTAGTATTTGGTATTGATACTTTTACTCTTGAATAGAATAAATCGAAACTGAATATTCTGACAGAAGTAATTCTTTAATTTAAAAACCTGAAAAAGTTTTGTTGTTAATAATTTAAGTAATAGTAGCAGCCTTTAAATTATATGAAAAAAAATCCTGCATAGCAGGACTTCAATTTCTTCTGTTTAGATTTATTTGATTTCTACAGGAACGGAGGTTTTATCCCAATCCATTGTGAATCCATTACCGTTTACTTTATAAACCAATGTTTCCTGTTTTGCCGGTAAAGCCTTTGTTTTCACATCAACCCGTAAAGCATCCTGCCCTTCCTGGTATTTATAAGCACCCCACTGTTTTGATTCTTTGTTAAAAACCGCAGTCCAGGTTCCGCTTTCTTTAGGAATCAGGAAAAAGCTGTATTTACCTTTAAGAAGTTTTTTACCCTGAACGGTAATGTCTTTATCCGTTTCGAAAGTAGTAGCTTCATTGGCACCTGCACGCCACACTTTATCATAAGGAACTAAATCTCCCCAGATTTTACGGTCCTTAACAGAAGGGCTGTTATAAGCTATAGTAATATTGGCATCTTTAATTTTTCCTGTCGCAGTTGCTGGAGGGCTGGCAGGTTTTTTAGCTTCCTGAGCAAAAGCATTCACTGAAATCGTCATTGCAGCCAAAACCATAGTAGCAGATTTAATCATTGTTTTCATAATATTTTGTATAAATTTTTGTTATTTTCATTTACGAATTTACAGCTTTCGGTTTATAAAACACTAACCCGATTGCAGAAAATATAATGACTCCTGCTGCCCCGATGACATTAAGCCAAAGGAATGAAACGATGTCGAACTGATAAACGGCAATCACCATTATTTCTGACAGAATGGCTGCCATAAATACATTCGGACCTGTGATTTTTTTATAGTAAAATGCAACAAGGAAGATGCCCAATATCGGACCGTAGAAAAGTGACCCCAATACATTCACTGCTTCAATAAGCGAACCCATTTGAGTGGCAAACATCGCGACACCAATTGAGAAAATCCCCCACGCTAAAGTGTGAAGGCGGCTATACTTCAATTCGGTCTTGTCATCTGGAATTTCTTTTTTAAATATCAAATGGACATCTTTCAAAGAACAAGCAGCAAGGGAGTTTAAAGCTGCTGAAATAGAACCCCAACTCGCCAGAAAAATGACGGCAAACAATAAACCGATCATCCCTGAAGGCAAGGTATTTTTTACGAAATACAGGAAAATATAATTCGTATCTGTTTTTTCTGCATTAAGATTGGATTGATTAATAGCTTCTTCTACCCTTCCGTGAAGTGCTTTTACCTCGGTTTGTGTATTTTTAAAATTCTGAATTGTTTTATTAAGTTCTGGAGAGTGAGTTTCTTTCAGCTTTAAAATTTCTTTCGACTCTGCATTAAACTTCACCTGTAAATCCTGATGCTCTTTTTCAAAAACCGCAGCCTGTTCAGGTTTTGAGTCCTTTAAATTTTGATAAGATATTTCATTAAAATAAATCGGAGCCGGTTTTAAAGAAAAGAATGAAAAAAGCAAAGCACCAATTAAAAGAATTGCGAACTGCATCGGAATTTTAACCAATCCATTCAACAGCAGACCCATTTTGGCGTTGGTGTTGTCTTTTGCCGTAATATACCTGCCAACCTGGCTCTGGTCTGTACCGAAATAAGATAATGCTAAGAAAAAACCGCCAATTATTCCGCTCCAGATATTATATTTATCTTTCCAATCAAATTCTGTGGTGATGACATTGAGCTTTCCGGATTTCCCTGCCAAATAAAGTGCATCTCTAAAACCGATTCCATTCGGCATATTTTCAATCAACAGATACCCTGCAAAAGCCATTGTTCCTAAAATAATAAGGAACTGTAATTTTTGAGTGTGAGCGATTGCTTTTGCTCCTCCAACATAGGTGTAGATCAACAGAATTCCACCTGTTAAAACATTCGTTAAATAAATATTCCAATTTAAAACGCTCGATAAAATAATACTCGGCGCATAAATACTGATTCCCGTTGATAAGCCTCTGGAAAAAAGAAAAAGCAGTGAAGTCAATACCCTCGTTTTTTTATCAAAACGGTTTTCCAAATATTCATAAGCCGTATAAACATTCAACCGTTGAAAAATCGGGATAAACGTAATACAGATCACAATCATCGCCAAAGGCAAACCAAAGTAATATTGAACGAATCGCATCCCGTCTGTATAGGCTTGTCCTGGTGCTGAAAGAAAGGTAATCGCACTCGCCTGCGTCGCCATAATCCCAACTAAAACGATGTACCATGGCATTTTGTTGTCTGCTTTCAGGTAGGATTCATTGCTTTGTTGTCCGCGACCAATGAAGACGCCGTAAACGACCACTGCAACCAATGTAACAATAAGAACTGTCCAATCTACTGTACTCATGCCCAGAATTTAGTAAACCAATAATAAAATACAATCTGAGCTACTAATGCAAATACTAAAAGAAGGTACCAGATATTCCAATTTTTAAGTTGCCTATTCATCAGTTTTTCTGTGCAGATAAAAAGTTTAAAAATAATCGTGCCGCACCAACATTTCCCGCAGGTAACTGTCTGAAAAATGCCAACGGTGTGTAAATAAAATTACCCTTCCCGTATTTCGCATATAAAGTTGATCCCTGCAGAGACTCTTCTCCTGTATCGTGCATTTCAAAAAGCGGTTCATAGGCTGCATCCCATTGAACGGGGAAATAAGCGCCACGCTCCTGTACCCAGCCTTTGAAATCATCCGCAGTAATTTTGTTTGGATAGTTCAGTAATTTATGATCGGGATTTAAAAATTTAACCTCAGCATTTTCTTCGGTAACACGCTTGTTGGCAATCGTAAAATTGTACATTCCCAATTGGTCAACCGTTGTATCCTGATTGGTGTTGTATTGCATCACCAAATTCCCTCCGCTCTTTACATAAGACCATAAAAAAGGCATCCAGCGCCCAAGCTTTTTCTCTGTGTTATTTGCACGAACTCCAAGAACGATCGCATCATATTGTGAAAGTTTATTTTGACTTCCGCCAGATTCATCTAGGTTACCATAAAAATCTTCGTCCTTCAAAACATCAACCTGAATTCCTGCAATACGTAAAAACTCAGGAATGAAATCACCAGCTCCTTGTATGTAACCGACTTTTTTAACCTTAACTTGAATATCACCTTTCATTACAGCTACAGTGGCAGGTGTAAAATATTGTAAGGAAGGCAAATGAGGATATTGAATTAGTACCTGTTTTTTATTATAAGTCACTCCATCTGCAACAAAATTGGCATCCAATTGCAACTGATTTGATTTTATTGAAGCAAGTTGGGTTTTTGGAATAACATAATCGACGGTAACATCTTTTTCATTGATTGATTTTAAATCACCACCGCCTAACCGTTCTCCGTTATACAACAAATTTACTTTTCCATTTTTAAACTGTCTATTTGAATTAACCTTAAAATTTAAACTCAAATGTAAATCTTCATTTTCTTTGACTAAATAAAGTGGCTGTGTAAATTTCAGCTCCAATGCAGGAACGATTCGCAAAGCCTCAACCACATCGCCACGCACCGGATCTAATTTCTTGAACGATAAAGGAAGTTTAACCTGAAGTTTTTCCGAGCCGATTTTTAAATCAAGCAAAACATTTAGTGGTGATTCTGCCTCGGGTAAACCGATTAAGGTATCATTGGGAACAGAAAAAGTGGCTGCGTTTACAGCTGGTTTTGCCAGCCAATATGGTTCTGTAAGCGCTGCATCTACAGGAATCTGAATATCGTGCTGAATGGTAATTAAAGAATCTTTTGATAGTTTTCTGTTCAAGTTTTCTGACTGATTTAACCATTTTACATTATCTAAAACAACAGGATTTTCAGCTCTCGAAATTAAATTTAATCTAAAATTATAATTATCACCAGCAACTGCTTCCGCTTGATTAGTTACCACCTCGCCCATAAATCCGGCACAGCTTAAAATGATATTGTCAAGTGATTTAATTTTATCCTTTTTTAAATCTGAATCTTTTAGAGCCAAAACTTTTTTTCGCAAAGCAAGTAACGCAGGCAAACTGAGATCAGGATGATTGAAATTGAAATCTGCAATGATTTTATCTAATGACACATCAATATCAGGATTTCCTTCTTTTGTCCACGTTTTATTGATTCCATCAAAAAGTGTTGATTTTGCAGGCTCTCCGGCAACGTGGGAAAAATACTCCGTTTTGATCCCAGCTACAGACTGTGTTCCTGCACCCTGGCTTTTATGTAAACTTCGGCTTAATCCTGCCAGTTCACCATAACCCATTCCAAGGTGAGCATCATATTGTCCAACAGTAACTTTCAGTTGATTTTCTGCAGTTGTATTATTGTTGCCAAATCTGAAAGTGTTCCACAATACTCGTTTTGGTTGCCATACATTCACATATTTTAATTGATCAGGGAAAGCATTTTTATCGCCTGCCAACTTAAATGCTTTTTCTGCAATGACAGCCGAAGCTGCGTGTTGACCGTGACCTGCCGCAGCAGTAGGCGGAAAACGACAAATGATAACATCCGGACGGAATTTACGGATTACCCAGACAACATCAGCCGTAATGCTGTCTAAATCCCACTGTTTAAAAGTATCGGTTGTATTTTTAGAAAATCCAAAGTCAATGGCACGTGTAAAAAACTGCCGGGCTCCGTCTAACTTTCTTGCTTCCAACAATTCGTGGGTTCTGATCAGACCTAATGCAGCGCCGTATTCGCTGCCTAATAAGTTCTGACCTCCGTCACCTCTTGTTAGAGACAAATAGCCTGTTTCTACATTTTGGTCGTGGATTAACCAGGAAAGTAATCCTGTATTTTCATCATCGGGATGAGCCGCAAGGTATAAAACTTTAGGAAGCTGTTTAAGGGTTTTGAGTTCGCGGTATATCTCAGAAGACTTTGCGGAGCGTAGCTGTTGAGCTGAACAAAAAATTGAACAAAGGCCAAGAATAAATACAGTTAATACTTTATTGAACATTTTGATATTTGCTTTGCAAGGCAAATATAAGTAAATCGTTTTCGATCAACTTCAGGCCGTAACACATTATATAATTAATTATTTATTTTAGTCTTCAAAAATGTTAAAGCCTTAGATTACTCCATTCTTACTAAAGAAAAATATTTATATACCAATAACTGATCGATGATTGTAAATTTAAATGAATTATTATTGCTAAATATTTTTACATCATTGATAGTTGAATATGGTAAGACCTCAATGAGTATATTTCGAAATGAGCCGCTTAGTTGTGCAATTTTTTCCAGCCTGTTGTTGTGTAGCCCCAAAACGAGCCGCTGGAGTAAACCAGGGTTCCATGACCGCCGGCAGGCACCGGTGTAGAAGCGCCTTCCGTAATCCCTGAGTAGCCGCCGCTTCCAATTTTTACAGCACCTTCCACCATTAGTTTTTCCGTTGGAAAAGCGTCCGAAAGAGCACCAATGGATACATTTCCTTTATTTAAATTCAGTCGTGTATGAACAATCGTGCTATTCAGACTGTTGATATTCATCACTGAAAAGTCAGTCCCCTCATTGATCGAAATATTTCCGATCTGAGCACCGGCAGCATTATTAAATTGCAGGCGGCTGTCTGAAAAACGGGCTTGAATAGCATTTTTTTGTCCAATGGTGACGCCCCCTGTAACGTGGATGTTGTTATCAGGCGCATCTGTACCGATACCCAGTCTGCCATTATCCGTAATCACGAATTCAGTCCCGGCAGCTCTTGCTGTAGTGCCGTTTGATCTCGTACCTAATTTCACGATATTGTTGGCTGCGTCATTGACAAAAGCATCGTCTGTCGCATCGAAGGCAGGTAATGTTTGCCAGGTCCCCACTCCTGATCCGTTGGAAGTAAGAACTCTTCCTGCAGCTTGTGTTCCGTCTACCAGTCGGAACCCAGGATCGGCACCGCTGTTGATATGCAGTTTTACAGATGGATCTGGTGTTCCGATGCCGACTCTGCTGGTCAATCCGTCTACGGCCAGTATCGAGGAATTACGAAGCTCTGCACTTCTCACCGAAAAAGCATTGATGTCATTGGCATTTTGGAAAGCCAGGCTGAAACCGTCCTGATTAACCAGACGTGTTCCGTTAAGCGATCCGTTATTTGTATATATATTAGTGTTGGCCGGAATTGATGATGTATCAGCTAATCTGACCCATTGCCCATTGCCTGCATTTCGGGTTCTGTCAAAATAGTAATAACCAACGGAAGTTACATTAGCTGTTTTTCCGGACGGCAGATCATCTTTTTCTGTGACATAAATAATCACGCCATCTTGAGCTGCTGCATATCTTGCATTTTTAGCCCTCAGCTGATTGCCTGTTATTCTGGGAGCTATAATCCCATCTGTTTTAGTGATATCTGTCGCTGATGCGGCTACATCAAATGTGGCCTGAGGCAATTGTGTGTTAATACCAACCTGCGCCAGTGTAAAATTTGAAAATAAAATTAATGCAATAGTTTTTTTCATGCTTATGAAGTTAGGGAGCAAAAATAGGCCGTGATGATCCTTAGAAACTAATGTTTGTCTTTCACTATTCCGAATTTAGACAGCGTTCCGATGTTTTTAAATTAATATTTTACATCTGAAAGCTTGCTGATAAACTCCGAAGGCGAAACGCCCATCTCTTTTTTAAAGATTGATGCAAATCTGCTGTGGGAAGAATAACCGGCCAGATCGGACAGGTAACTTATTTTGTAATTCCTATATTCTGGTTTGCTTTCAAGTATTTGACACAAGTATCGGATCCTGAGCGTGTTGATATAATCGCTGAACAGTTTACCGCGATGCTGCTGCAAAAGGTAATTGATATATTTTGGATTGGTTTCGAACAACATGACCATTGTAGAGATGGTGAAGTTTTTCTCAGTAAACTCAGTCCCTTCTTCAAACTCCATAAGTTTGGATAGTAACTCTTCTTCTTTTTCCTTAGACAATAGTTTTTGAGGAATTGTAAGTTGCTCACTTTTATAATGGATTGCCATCTCAGAATTAGGAGAGCCGGAATCACCGGAAATAAAACGCTGCTTATCTTGACGCTCTTCCGTTAGGTTAACATTTCCAGCCTGATCCTCCGCATCAATTTTGTTTATCATCTTCGCGTAATTGCGCTCTTTGGAAAATAGAAATATTAAAACGCCAGCCGCAACTAATATTAAAATGATACTCACGATTAGAAGCGGATTATAGCGGCTCTTTATTAAATCATTTTTAGATTTTTCTTCGGAACTGATAATTTTATTAGCTTCAATTCTCGCATTGTTTTTAAGCTGATTTAATTTTTTAATATAAACTTTCCTGGAAGCTCCGCTATCGATATTATAATTTATACGCTCTTCCAATGATATTTTAATCATATAATTTTGTTTTGACTCCTCTGCAGCTTTTAGCGCTTTGTCAAACCATAATTTTGATTGTTTTATCTGATGGTTTTCAATGTAAAAAATAGCTTTATTAAGATAATATAGATAATCTAAATCTAACTTATCCGGCAGAGTGTTGTCCACAATCTGATCGAGCTTATTTGAATAGTGTTTGGCCTCCTTATCCCTTCCGCATTTCAGATAATCGAAAATCAACATGTTGTAGGCGTATATAAGTACGTTCTTATTGATTAGTTCTATAGGTTTTTCGATATAGAGTTTCTCTGAGAACAGAACATTGTTTTCCCGCATCGGGATTGCTCCGCAGTAATCGTAAATTTCTTCAAGAAATACAGCCTGCTGCTGAACGATAAGATCCTTAACAAGTGGCTCATCTATTTTGTCGGTATGCAGCAATACCTCCTTCAAGCTTTCTTTCGCTTTGACTAATAACCCAACTTTCAGATAGATATCGGTAATGAAAAAATGATTGATAAATCGGGGCTTGTCGCCTAATTCTGCTTGTATTGAATCCGTTTTTTTGTAATAGCGCAAAGATTCGCTGTACCTCTCTTTTTTGTACAGAGCATCCGCCAGCATGAAATATCCGAATACACGTTCTTTTTTACTCCTGGCAATCCGCAAGATTTTTTGTCCTCTTTCAAAGATTTCATCAGCATCTTTAAGGTTTAGTACATATAGCTTACTAACCTGATCACTAATTGACATATCTTTATTATTTTGCGAAAATCCAGAGGCAGACACAACTAAGAATGTAAGAATAATTAAATATCGGTACATATTAAACCATATTTGGTATAAAAGAGATGTAAAAATGCAAATAACAAGTTTTCATATGAATATAAAGCAATAATTAAGCTCTAATTTTATCATTATTCGGAATATTGCAAAATTTCGACTTCTTGCAGTAGAAATGCCGTAACAGGAATTATTTTACAAAAAGTAATTGTTTATAAGACAACCAAGTATATAATTTGAAATTGTCTGTATTTAGAAGCAAATACAGGAAGGTTGACCATACAGTAGGAAATAGCAAGCTTTCAAGGCTCTTTCTTCGGGATACAGAAAAACATAAAGAATGTACAGGTTTCGTCACATCAAATACGAACACTTATGTGTAATGATTGTAAGTTAAATCAGGAAAAAGTGCTGCATTAACAGTTCATTAACCGTTCATTAACCTAAATTGCTATCTGAATTGTTGAATTTTGTACAATAAAATCAAACATCCTGATAATGAAAAAGAATGTTACGATGCTAGTCCTTTCAATGCTTGCTTTATCGCTATCGGGACAGACTTCATCTGTTTCACAGACCTCTTCGTCAAAAACATCAATCGCAGTAGACAAAAGTAATGAAAGGTACTTCTACACTTTATATTTCGACGCTGCAAAAACAAATACTGCAAAGACTATCATTATTAAAAATCTAGGTGCGCCGAACGACGACAATATTCATGTGGCTCTTTGGAAACAAAAGGGAATCAATGTGAGCATTAGTCAGGGCATTGTTAAAATTGAAATGTATTACGACAAAGCAGATCAAGCATTAATCTCTAAAGTAGAGAGAATGGCAGATGTGATTTCGAAAACCATTGAATAATTTACCCTATGAAGAAAAAACATTTTATTATAATATTTATATTTTTAAACATACTGATGTGGGGACAGAAAATTAATTTCAATATCAAATATTCCGAACCATTAGCTGTATTTATATTTATGCAAAATCTTTCTGAGAATTATCCTGAAAATATTTTCAAATCTGAATTTAAAAAATCACAATACAACAATGACAGTTACAAAAGTCTAATCACAAAATTTGATAATCTGGCCATTGATTACAGCTATCAGTTTGAAGAGTTTCCTTACGCATCAAAGACCCCTATGCAAACAAGGGACATTTTAAAAAAGAACCTTATTGCATGCAATAGTCTTGAAGACTTCAAACTTCGATCAACAGGTATCCTACCAAACAGTGTATTAATAGATCTTACCGCATACATTAAGGCCTTCACCCCAGTATACAATGAGCTTATTTATCAACCTCACAAAGAAAAATTTGAAAAACAATTAGCCGAAATTAAAGATTACGCCAAAAACAGTCAGTTGGAAGATTATTTTGAGAAAGGCTTATTATTTTATCATTCTAGTTGGGACCCATCAATCCCCTTCGAGATTGCATTTTATCCTTTCCCCGAATCTGATTATTTTACAGCACAGGCATTTTACAACAACTTCGTCAGTGCTATTCAAACCAACTTAAATGATTACAAGGATCTATTCAGTGTTATGATGCACGAGACCTACCATATCATTTACAACGAGCAAACAATGGCGTTTAAAGTTCAAATTGACGAAACCTTTAAAAAAAATCCTTCAAAGTCCAGTAATTACGCTTACCTGCTGATGAATGAAGTTCTGGCAACAGCTTTAGGAAATGGCTATGTGTACGAAAATCTAAACAGTAAACCAGATATTAATGACTGGTATAACCATAAGTATATCGATCAGATGGCAAGGAAGATTTATCCTTTGGTCAAGCAATATATTGAAGAGAAAAAGTCCATCGACAAGCATTTTGTCAATCAGTACATTGACCTGTATGAAAGTAACTTTCCCAGCTGGATCAATGAATCTCAAAACCTAATGACTTACAGATACATCATGTCTGAAAACAAAAATGATTTCAAAACAATACGCCGAAAGTTCCGTTTTCGCTCTATGGAGGAAAATGAATCAGAGATATCTTCTGCCAGTATTGATAATATGAAAAAAACACCGCTTACTAAGGTTGTTATTATATCAAAGGACAGTGAACAGAAACTCAGTTTGATAAAATCCAAGTTCACAGAGCTGGAAAAATGGAAGTATCCTTCAGACCAAGAATTTGTCCAGAAGTTCTTTTTAAACGATAAAAGCCAGCTCATCATTATAAATCAAAAAAAATCATCTCTTGACAAAATTTTGGAAATGATTGATTAACGATGACATACATCAATATCCAGATGGTCATTTCAAACTAGATAATTAAAGTCAGCATAATAGCATATCAATATGCGTTTTTAATCTTACTGACTGCATTTTTTAGTCTGTTTAATCCATCTGACAGTATTTCTCTTGGGCATCCGATATTGATCCGTAGAAAACCTTCACCTGCTTCGCCGTACATTGTACCGGGATTAACCCAAAGTTTTTCTTCCTCAAGCAAGATTTTGTACAATACTTCAGAACTTGTATTTAAGGAATGACAGTCCAGCCATACGAGATAAGTAGCTTCTAAGGGAATGACTTTAATATCAGGCACATTGTTATCGATGTAGTTTTTCAGATATTGGAGATTCTGATATAAATAGTCTTTCAGTGCTTCCATCCACCCAGCTCCGTTTTTATAGGCAGCAATTAATGCTGTTACGGCAATAGGATTGGGATAACCAGTCTCCTGAATTTCGAATGTTCTTTGGATTTTACTTAAAATGTCTTCATTCTTAGAAATGACATACGAAATAGGCAAACCTGCCAGGTTAAAAGTTTTACATGGTGAGCCGCAAGTCACTGCCTTCAGATTATATCGTTCAGCAACCGATATGAACGGTATATGCTGATGCCCTTCATATACAATATCGGCATGCATCTCATCTGAAATGACCATCACCTGATGTCTGGAGCAGATTTCAGCGATGCGTTCCAGTTCACTTCTTTTCCAGACTCTTCCTACAGGATTGTGAGGATTGCACAAAAGTAACAGCTTGCTTTTAGGATCTGATGCTATGAGTTCTAGGTCATCGAAATCAATTTGGTAATGACCTTCTTTGTAGACCAGATTATTCTCTGACATCCCGAATCCGCAGTTTTTTATAAAATGATAAAAATGGTTGTAAACAGGAGGCTGGATAATGATAGTGTCTCCGGATTTGATAAATGTTCTTAAAATAGCTGATAATGTGGGGATCATTCCAGGACCTGGCAGTATATGATTTTTTTTGATGGGATACCGGTGAACTGATTTCCACCAATTAATAACAGCATCATAAAACTCCGCGGGTATACTGCTGTAACCAAAAATACCTTGTGCTATCTTTGTTGAAAGGGCTTCTGTGATTTCAGGGGCAGTTTTAAAATCCATATCAGCAACCCACATTGGCAAAACACCTCTATCCGCAGCGTCCCATTTAATAGAGTTAGTCCCTCTTCTTTCTATAATCTCATCGAAATTGTATTTCATTTTAAAGTCTATTAGTGTGAATCAAGATAGTTCTTTAAATCGGATATGGTTTTAATCTTCAGTTGCTCGGCCTGCTTTCTCCTCATCATCAGAGCATAGGCATTATTGAAGCCAATGGGTTGGAGCCATTCCATGCCATATTGCTTTTTAAATTCCGACTGGACATAATCGTATGTCTTTTCAGGACTTTGCGTGACATGTTTTAAAATAGATTCCGATGGTTTGAGAAGAACTAAAAGTCCAGTTCCGGTGTATTCAGGGTAAAAATCAATGGCATCGTTCATCAAGGCATCGAAGCAGATTTTAGTGCCTCCCAGCCCTGTCTTTGTCTCGACTTTGTTATTGGTGTAGCCTTCGATAAGCATTTTGTACATTTCCACGAGGATGTATTGCTCACCGAAAATCTTGGAGCCAATTCTTAATGTTCCAGAGTTGCCTTTTTGTGGTATTTTATACAGATTATTTTTTATAAGGAAATCTCTGGCAATTTTTTCAGGTGTCTGATGGAGGTAATCCGACTTATAATTTAGATCTGTCATAATGGAATCATTCAATTTTCCGCTTAACATATTCAAAGTTTCTTTGAGTTCCGGAAATTTCTGTAAGGTTTTTGTTTTAATGATCGGCGCTGCAAAATATGGTGGAAAAATGGTTTTGTCATCTTTCAGGACATAGAGATTAAAGGCTTTGATTCTTCCGTCCGTTGAATAGCCGCTGATCAGATCGAGTTCTTTTTCGTAGATTGCCTTGTACATTATCGCATCACTCACAACTGCGGGATTGAAATCGAGATGGTACACAGATCGCAGTCCCAAGGTGCCGTCCTGCCTGCCCATAAACTCTGGTGTGAAACCTGCTTTTAAGTGATTGTCTGAATTTGAGCTGCTATAATAAATGACGGCAAAAATAAGTACAATAACAGGAATCCAATATTTTAATCTCTTCAGATAGCGGTAACCTGCTTTTTGCAACAGCGCAATTGTCTGGTCTAAAATAATAGCCAGTAAAGCGGCAGGTATGGCACCTGCCAAAATCATATTGGTATTGTTCAGGGAAATGCCGCCAAAAATAAATTCACCCAGACCTCCTGCCGCAACAAAGGAAGCTAAAGTTGCCACGCCGACATTGATCACCGCTGCCGTCCTGATGCCTGCTATAATCACAGGCATTGCCAACGGAAGTTCTACTTTTAAAAGCATTTGTTTCCGGTTCATTCCCATGGCTTTAGCCGCTTCTATAACTGTTGGATTGACTTCGGTAATTCCTGTATAGGTATTTCTTATAATTGGTAACAGGGCATAAATCAGTAAAGCCACAATGGCTGGCGCGGCACCAATTCCGAAGGCTGGGATCATAAAGCCTAATAAAGCAATGCTTGGAATGGTCTGAAGTATTCCGGCAAATCCTAATACCGGACTGGCCAGATTTCTTTTTTTTGCAATTAGAATTCCCACAGGCACGCCGATGGCAATGGCTAATAGCAAAGATAAAAAGGTCAGTCCCAGATGCTGTGTGATTTGGATCAGTAATTTGTCATGCTGATCCGAGATAAACTGCCAAAGACTTTGTTGTGTCATAGCATCTGGAGTTTTCTGTACTGGTTAAATGCTCTTACAAGCGTTTCGTAATCTTCATTCAGAGAATGATCTGAACTTAGCTTCTGCAGGATGGTCCATACATCTGTATCATCTGAGAACTGGAAGTTTGTGTCATTATTGAAATTGGTTAAAGATTTTAAATCGCTGTAGAGTGTTGTTTTATACTCGAGAAGCAACCGGTTTTCTGAAAAGAAATTTGTCACGAAATCGTTTTTAGCTTGGTACAGCATTTCTTTAGGTGTTCCTGTCTGAATAATTTTTCCCTGGTTCATCAGACATATCCTGTGTCCCAGTTCAAAAGCTTCCTGAACATCGTGGGTGACCAAAACAATGGTCTTATTTTTTAGTTCTTCTAACGATTTAAACTCTTCATGAATATCGGCTTTTGTGATATTATCCAATGCTCCAAACGGTTCATCCATCAGCAGAATTGGCGGATTGGCGATCAAAGCTCTGGCAATCCCCACTCTTTGTTGCTGGCCTCCACTCAGCTCATTGGGAAATTTATCGAGAATATCTAGTGTTAGATGTAGTTTGTGAAGTAGTTCTTCGGT
Organism: Epilithonimonas zeae; assembly: GCF_023278365.1. NCBI lineage: Bacteria > Pseudomonadati > Bacteroidota > Flavobacteriia > Flavobacteriales > Weeksellaceae > Epilithonimonas > Epilithonimonas zeae. Next base: position 1,194,882 of record NZ_CP075338.1, read on the forward strand.
TCTGGTTGCCGTCTTTTTTTTATCCCATTTTAATAAATCAGGAACTACAGCAATATTTTTCTGAATGGTATAATGGGGAAACAGACCGGAATGTTGCATGACAAAACCCATACCCATTCGTAAGTCTTCCACTTTCTGCTCACGGATATTTTTTCCATTGATGTGAATGATTCCGGCATCAGCATCGATAAGGCGGTTAAGCATCTTCAGCGTGGTGGTTTTCCCACAGCCGCTCGTTCCTAACATCACCAATATCTCCTTGTCATTAGCCTGAAAAGAAATATCATCGACTGCGGGTATTCCTTCAAATAATTTAGAAACCGATTCTACTGTAATCATCTAACACTACTTAGCCAAACGAATCCCTGTAAATTGCCACTGTAAATGGGTCGAAAAAAAATTACGGTAGGTATTTCTGCTGTGCCCAATCGGTGTCGCCACAGAAGCACCGCGCAAAACAGTTTGGTTCACCATAAATTTTCCATTGTATTCGCCCACTGCGCCAGCTTCTTTTTTAAATCCCGGATATGGTAAATAGGCACTATTTGTCCATTCCCAGCGTTTTCCCCAGTCAAAATGGTCACTTGCCACCTCCCATTCTGCTTCGGTTGGCAGACGCATTTCTTTCCAGGATGCGAAAGCAGACGCTTCAAAGAAATTGATATGACAAAGAGGCTCATCAAGATTAATTTCCTGCAACCCGTTTAAAGTGTAATTCATCCATTTCCCATCGATAAAATGCCAATATAATGGGGATTTTGTTTCATTCTGTTTGACCCAATCCCAACCTTCAGCATGCCAGTAACGGAAATCTTGATAGCCATTTGCTTCGATAAATTCCAAATACTCCCGGTTGGTAACCAGCTGGCTGGCCATTTCAAAATCATTAAGATAAACTTTATGCCTTCCCAGTTCGTTATCAAAACAAAAACCTTCTCCCTGGAAGCCAATTTCATAGACACCTTCTGAAAAACTAATGAATTCACTTGTATTAATTTTTATACTTGGAGAGATTAGGTCGTTCTTATAAGCAGGGAATAAGGGATTGTGGCCTAAAATATATTTAATATCTGTAAGTAATAATTCCTGGTGCTGCTGTTCGTGGTTTAGCCCTAATTCCAATAATGACTGCAAAGATTCTGTTAAATAATCGCCTTGTAGGAATTCGATCATTTTTTCATCAACATAATCACGGTACCGATAAACATCTGAAACGGATGGGCGGCTGAGATTACCTCGGTCTGTACGGATAACGCGTGCGCCTACCGTTTCATAATAGCTGTTGAAAACGAAATTATATTGCGAATCAAAAACCTCATAACCCGGAAAATTAGGTTTCAGGATAAAGGTTTCAAAAAACCAGGTTGTATGACCCAAATGCCACTTGGGCGGACTCACATCAACAATAGGCTGAACAACATAGTCTTCTATTTCAAGAGGTCTGCAGATTTCAATGGACTGGTTTCGGATTTGTGTATATTTTTCTGCCCAGTTTCTTACGGGCATTGTTTTCTTTAGTAGTTGATCTGTTCTCATAATAACCAATTTAAATTACACCATCCAAATAGAATCTACGAACCAGTTTTTAGAATCATTAATTTCTGTAAGAATGTGAAATCCTGAATCTTTTGCCAAATCTTTAACATCCTGTTCTGAAAATTTCTGTGAGATTTCCATATCGATCAATTCATTTGCTTTAAAATAAATTGAATGATTGTTAATCTTGACTTTTTGGTCACAAAGACTTACGAGAAAACTTTTGCAAGCTCCTGAAATGGGGTCATAAGTCTGATAATGCTGAAACTGTTCCACGTCAAAATCGGCATGGAGTTCACGATTGATTCTTGTGAGGAGATTAAGGTTGAATGACGCCGTAATTCCTGCAGAATCATTATATGCTGCAAGAATCGTATGGGGATTTTTTTTAAAATCAAAACCTATCAAAAACAAATCGCCGGGATTGAGCTTTCTTCTTACTTCACTACAAAAACGACGGGCTTCGTCAATATCCATATTACCGATATTTCCTCCTAAAAATAATACAACCTTTTTTCTTTTTGAAATATAAGTTGCTTCGTCCAACATATCAAAATATTGACCCTCTAAAGGAATAATTTTTAGTTCGGGAATTGTTCGATTCATATTTTCCTGCAATACACTTAGAATATTTCCTGAAATATCGATAGGCATGTACGTAAAATCTGTTGATTTTGCCACAAGATCTTTAAGAAGAAAAGATGATTTCATTGCATCCCCAGCCCCTAATTCAATCAGGTCAAAAGATTCATTAATATTGGATATGGCTTTGATAAGTTCGTCAGTTTTATTCTGAAAAATATCTAATTCGCAATTGGTGAGGTAATACTCCGGCATTGCCATAATTTGTTGAAATAGACGGTCACCAGTTTCATCGTAAAAATATTTTGAAGCTAATCTTTTGGGATTACTAGACAGACCTTCCAGAACCTCCGAACGAAAGCTATCAGAATGCTTACTTTTACACTTAAGTTCCTTTTGTAACTTTACAATCATAGTTTATATTTTGTTTGGTTTTTAGCTAAATACAACTATCTTGCCGCAACAGCGAATGCTAATGCCTGTTCATCTAACAGCATTTATCTTATCACAAAAAAATTTACAAATACCTTTTTGTAATTGTCATTAATTAACCCACTAAATAGCTCACACAAACAACAGTTGTCTGCATGTAATTGAAGTAAAGCTGAAACAGACTTAAAGGTTATTTAAGTTCGGAAGAAACGTCGATATGAAGTTTATTAAGATAATCCATAAGCTCATCATATTAATCTTTTAAACACCATCACCTCACTGGTCGGCAATACTGCAAAACATTAGAGGGTAAAATTGATAGAATTCCAGAAACCTTATTTAATAATTCAAGATTAATCTAGACTTGGAATTTTTTGTAAGATTTAAAATCGACAATAAAAACCGTTCCTTCTGAACGGACGGACTTTAATGATATTTCTCCTTGATGTACTTCAATAATTCGGGATACGATGGATAATCCAATGCCATTTCCTTTTTGATAATTTTTATTATCGCCTCTGTAAAACAAATCAAAGACTTTTGACTGATCTTCCACTGAGATTCCAATGCCCTGATCTATAAAATTAATTTTTAAATTTCCGTTTACCACTTCAATTTCTACCAGACAATATTGATTTGAAGAATATTTGCAGGCATTTTCCATTAAATTTAGAAATGCAATTTGTAACAGGTATGGATTTCCCCAAAAATCATAACTGTTTTCTTGATTATCAGCCAATCCATTGACATAATTAATCCCCACCCTGTAATCCGGATTTTTCTGTAGTAACGCAATTTTAGCCTCTGCTAAAACCTCATCCAGCCGTAGATTTACAAAACTTATTTGTGATACATCATAACTGGCTCTTGCAAAATCTAACAGAGCGGATGAAAGCTCCGAAGCCTGTTGCGCATCCTGCAAAGCATTATCAACTGAGTTTTTATAATCTTCTAAGGTTGTATTTAATTCCTTAGCTAATTCCAGTTCTGTTATAAGTATTGAAAGTGGTGTTCGGAATTCATGGGAAATAGTCGTTACAAATTGCTTGTGGTTATTGAAAGATTTTTCTAAACGGTTGAAGGTCGAATTAAATGTTTCCGTCAATTCATAGATTTCATCTTTAGCCTTTGGTACAACCAATCTTTTGTGGAGGTTATGTTCAGAAATATCTCTTATCTGAAGAATGATATCTTTCAAAGGTTTTAAAGTATAATAAGAAAACAAAAAACCAATAATGAAAATAACGGCGATAGAGATAAAATAAATGACAATAACATCTTTTTTAAATTCCTTAATATGTGCGATTCCTGTAACATCTATTGCGCTGCCGATAATGTAAAACTCATTATCACCAAACCTATATTTAAAAGCCATATATTGACGTTCCTTTCTATGCCAGGTGATTTGATTTTCTTTTGATTTTATCAGTTGATTTAGATAATAGTGGTTTTTAGAAGAAGGATTGATATCAGTAAAAATTAGTTCTTTTTTGCTGTTGTAAACACTGATATCAGCTTCATTTAGCATTTTTTTGTTGCGTTCGTGAAGCTCCTTAATTTTTAAATTATCAATTTTAGCATCGAAGATAAATTCTGATCTCCAAATAATCTTGTAACCCAATCGATCGTTAAACTCATCTTCCCTATTTTTCTCGGAAACAAAATAAAGCACATATGCAAAAACGAAAAGTATTCCAGCAGTCAGTAAAGCGTAAATGAGCGCTGTTCTTGTGGCTATTTTCATTTTAATTGATTTGTGAAAATAAATCCCATCGCCGGTTTTGTATGAATTAGTTTATCGTCAAAATCTTTATCAATTTTTTTTCTGAGATAAGCAATATAGACATCAATGTAATTAGTTCCTGTATCAAAATGATTTCCCCACACATTTTCACCGATTTCATCTCGAGTTAAAATACGTTCCGCATTACTCATCAGAAAAACCAAAAGCTTGAATTCCTTCGGTGTGAGATTGATCTCCTTCCGGTTTCTAAAAACGCGATTGGTATTTTTATCAATTAGAAGATTGTGATATTCGATATAATTAGAATCTTCATTTTTCAATTGTGAGGAAGACTTTCTTACAAGTATAGCTTTTATTCTAGCATAAAGTTCTCTGATTTCAAATGGCTTCACCATATAATCATCTGCCCCTGCATCAAAACCTTCAATCTTTTCATCAATAGCTCCCAAAGCTGTTAACATAATTATAGGGAGTTCTTGATTTTTTTTCTTGATCAATCTACTCAATTCGATTCCGTTCATTTTGGGAAGCATAATATCTGTTATTACGAGGTCAAACTCAATTCTATCTATCATCACTAATGCATCTTCTGCATCTTCCGAAATGTAAATCTGATAACCCTGACTTTCCAGACCTCTTTTCAAAAGTGCAGATACACGGACATTATCTTCTATAATTAAAACCTTCATCGGTTAATCTTTAAATCTTACACAAAGGTATCTCATATTTTCATTTTTAAAGTCTTTTAATGAAATTCTAAAGATTTTCTAATAGTTTTCTAACGGCGATCCGAGAATTCAGAAAGTAATTTTGTTCCGTTGAAATCAACAAAAAGAGGACAATTAATATTATGAACAAAAAATCTATCAAAGCCGGCCTGACATTACTTACCATATTGGGGATGTCAGTTAAAATGGAGGCTCAGAAAAAAAATGACTTTAATAATCCAGGACTCACCCATTATCTTAATGACGAACATACGCGTTACGTTTCTTTTAGTGGCTATGCTGAATTATGGGCAAGATATACACAACTAAATCCAGGAAGTCTCATCAATGATCAATCGAAATCGGATGTTTCAGATTTGTCTCTTAGAAGAGTAAGGGTGAAAATGACATATAAACCAACAGAAAAACTAATGTTCGTTTTGCAGGCTGGAACTACCAATGTCAATATGAATGCGAAAGCAAGTAATTATATCGACCTCTTGGATGCATACGCAGAATATGCATTTAATGATAAGATAGCCGTTGGAGCCGGACGTTCAACCTGGAGAGGATTATCGAGATTCACAACAGGACCTTTGAATACTTTGCTATACGATTTGCCAGCTTACGCCACTTCAAATGCCGGAGCAACAGATTACACTGTTAGAGAATTAAGTGTTTATGCTAAAGGTCAATTAGGAAGATTAGATTACCGATTAGTTGTGGCAGACCCTTACACAATGGCAACTGCAGAACCAAAAGTGAATGTAGCTACCTTCAGTAAAAATTCTCCGGGTAAGGATTTCTCAGGTTATTTCCGTTATGCCTTTTTGGATAAAGAAAATATCTCCACACCTTTCAATTCTGGGACATATGGTGGCAAAAAGAACGTTTTGAGTTTAGGTGCAGGATTCGATTACATTCATAATGCAACCTGGCATAAAGACTTTAATAATAATGTTCAGAATGATGATATGCAGAATTATGCAGTCGATCTGTTCTATGACGCACCAATTAACAAAGACAGAGGAACCTCAGTCAGCGCTTATGGGATGGCTATGTACAATGATTATGGCCCCAATTACGTACGATACGTTGGAACCAATAATCCCGCAACTTCCGTTAATGCTTCGCAAGCAAGTCTGAATGGGGCTGGAAATGCAATGCCCGTGATCGGAACCGGAAATACCTATTATGTACAAGTTGGAGGAACACTGCCTTATTTTAATAAAGATAAAAAGAATCTGCAATTACAGCCCGCAGTGGGAATGCAACTATCTAACCTTAAAGGACTTCAGGACAATGTAATTGTTTATGATGCAGGAATTTCATTACTGATGAACGGAATGTCGTCCCGATTGACATTCGATGCTCAAAACCGACCAATATTCACTGGAGATGCTTTAAACAAAGGTATTGTTTCTGACAGACAGTGGCAATTTGTCCTTAAATATAGAATTGATTTTAATTAAAAAAAATGAATAAAATGGAAAGAAGAAAATTCTTATTCAGATCGTTACAAGCTTCTGTCCTTATGTTAATTTCTGGAAGTATGCTCGCATCAGTTTTACCTAATACCAATACCATAAAACCTAAAAAAGTGTACACACATAATTTATTCTTTTGGCTTAGAAAAGACCTTTCCGCAGCGGAAGTGAAGGACTTTGAAAACTTTTTTGAAGGCCTTAAAAAATTACCTTATCAGAAAAATTTACGTTACGGGAAACCAGCAGGCTCAAGTCCGAGAGCTGTCTTAGACAGTAGTTATACTTATAATGGTTCAATGGAATTTGAAAGTCTGGAAGAGCTTGAAGCTTATGGAAAACTTCCTGATCACCTTGCCCTAGTTAAAAAATACAAACCAATGTTTGAGAAAATGCTGGTTTATGATACCGTCTATAATTAATCCTAAAATAAAATCAATTATACAATGAAAAACATCATTAAAGGTCTTAGCTTTGTCCTAGCCTTAAGCTCATTTGGAATAATGAATGCACAAAACAAAGAGAATAAAAACCTTAGCATCAAAGTCAATAAGGAGGAATCAAAAGATTATATTCCCGCAGTAAGACTTATCAATAATCCGGATGGTTCTTGTACATTCGAGAAAGGAAGGATACCGACTCTGAAGCATCTAAATACTACAACATTCTGGATGAGCAATAAGACCGAAGACTGGGAAAAAAATGCACATCCAGCCCCAAGAAGGCAATATGTTATTACTCTGAAGGGAAATATTCGATTTAAAGTGACAGATGGCTCAACCTTTATTATTAAACCCGGAACAGTGCTTTTGGCAGAAGATCTTAAAGGAAAGGGTCACAGCTGGGATATGGTAAAAAGTAAATCATGGGAAAGACTTTACATCCCAATTGATGAAAATGCAGATGACAATTTTGTCAAGAATGACTGATAACATAAAAAATTAATTCTATCTGGGAATTTTATAATGCAGATTACTGGTAGTTAAATGAAATCCACATTAGATAAATACCGTAGGAAAAAACAAAGCACCTTGAAATAAGGTGCTTTATTATATTTATTTATTATCGTATGACCGAAACTTTAAATGTGAATGATTTATTACCAAAATCACCAACATCATACACGTAAATACGGACGCTGTCAGCAGCAGTTACAGTACCGTAAAATACAGGAAGATATTGTCCTGCATTAATAGTCGTCAGAGGATTGATAACAACAGTATCTCCTACATTGGCGCCAGTTAGAGCAACAGCATACTGAATAGGTGCAGCTGAAGGCAAAGTTTGGGTTGTCGTGGTTGTAATCATAGACAAGCCGCTTCCACCTCCACTTCCCGGAGAGGCCCACGTACCGTCTCCCCTTAGGAAAGTGCTTGCACTTGGCGTACCTGATGTAGTTGTTATTTTATTAACTGTTATGGGAGTCCATGCCACTCCGGCCTGCCATGCACTGCTTGGATACTGTCCTGTTGCTGTAGCACTCATAAGCACAGAATTCGCAGGAACATTTGAATCCATAGCCATTTTCAATGTTGTAATGGCACCATCTGCCATCTTACTGGTCGTTACTGTACCATTGGCCACTTTAGAAGTGGTTATTGCGTTAGCCATTACCATAGCGTTGCTGACAACATTCGATGATATGGTGGTTGCACCGGTTGCATCTATTGTAACATTGCCTGTCATAGTTACTGGATTTCCTGCAGAATATGGTGCAGTAGCATTCGTCAGATAGATTTGTCCGCCTGCAGATCCATTAATAGCTCCTGCTCCAGCAGCTCCTGTAGGACCAACAGGACCTGTGTTTCCTACTGATCCCTGAGGACCTGGGATTCCCTGAATTCCTTGAGGACCCTGAGGACCAGTCGCGCCCGTGTCTCCTTTTGAACCTGTGGCACCGATAATTCCCGGAACTCCTTGAGGACCTGCAGCACCTTGTACACCCTGAATTCCCTGAATTCCTTGAGGACCGGTTAATCCTTGAGCACCAGTTTCTCCTTTTGATCCTGTAGCGCCGGTAACGCCTGGAATTCCCTGGATTCCCTGAGGACCTGCTATACCTTGAGCACCAGTTTCTCCTTTTGATCCTGTAGCGCCGGTAACGCCTGGAATTCCCTGGATTCCCTGAGGACCCGCTATACCTTGAGCACCAGTTTCACCTTTTGATCCTGCAGCGCCGGTAGCACCTGGAATCCCCTGAGGGCCTGTTATACCTTGAGCACCAGTTTCTCCTTTTGATCCTGTAGCACCAGTAACACCTTGAATACCCTGAATTCCTTGAGGACCGGTTACTCCTTGAGCACCAGTTTCTCCTTGTGGACCTTGTAAGCCTGTTGCTCCTGTTGCACCCGCAAGACCTTGTGCACCTGTTGCTCCGGTTACCCCCGGCAGTCCCTGAATACCCTGAGGACCAGCTGCGCCAGTAGCACCTGTATCTCCTTTGGGACCAGGGATTGAACTCCCTGAATTTTTAGCATATAAAGCATAGGGAACGCTCAAAAGCTGAGAGGTTCCGGTTATTGTGTAGTTACTAGAACCCGTAGGATCTGTCTCAATCTTAATAAAATAGGTATCAGAACCCCAGTCAATACTTGAAAACGAACCACTAAGTAAATTACCGGATCCAATTTTAACTGTAACGAGACCATTACCATTAGTGGGTTGAGACTGAATTTCTGAGTAAACGACAGGTCCTGTTGCTGAACCTTTTAAGATTGAAAACCGCATCCCGACATTCTGGCTCTTAACCAGTTCGTTGTTTGAATTTCTGATGATAGCCTGATAACTCATCGCATCCTGAACTTGAGAAAATGCCATGACAGCAGCCAGTGAAGCCGCTAAAAAGTAGAGCTTTTTCATAGGTAATTAATTTTATTTTATGTTATTTATCTGTTTTAAGAACCTTAAATATCTTAATAGCTTTGCCGCCTTTAGATACTTTTAAATAATAGATTGCAGCTGGATAAGATGACATCGCTATAGAAGTCTTCGACTGGCCGATGGACTTTGCTTTTAATAATTTTCCGCTGTTGTCAACCAGTTCATAACGGTACTTATTGTAGTCTGAAAGTCCAACCGTTAGATTGAGGTAATCTGTTGTCGGATTTGGATAGATACTTACATTTAAGGTTATTTCAGTGATATCAATACCAAGGCTCTCGGTAATTTCGTAGGCCTGTTGTACACCTGGTGCAGCACTTCCTGCTGAAGATATTGCAGTATCATTAAAAGTCTGTCCGATTGTAGAGCTGACGCTTCCTGAGATATTTGATGCTGTTATACCGGCTGTTGTCAAAGATTCTTGCGCAGAAATTTCGTATGAAAAACAGAGACTGAATATAACGCACGTTAAAATTGTAGTTTTCATATCATATATTGGATATAATTATTAGTTTTAAGCATTTTCGCAAATATACATTTATATTACAATAATCATATTAAATTATGACAAAATAAAATTAATTGTTTTAAGGTGGCACTCTAGGAATAGTTGCACCCGCTATCCTGCCCGCTCATAAGCTTTTAAAATAGATAAAAGTCCAATTTCGCGTTTGCATTGTTTTTTTTGAGATTATTGGCATTTGTATTGTTAGTAAAGAATTATTAATCAAACTTCTATGAAAAGATTTACACTCAGCATATTTTGTGCTGCTACAATACTTGCTTGCAATAAATCTGCTGACGCCCCTCAAGATTCACACAATGACAATGGACCTATCTTAGGGGGAAAAAAGGATAATCACGGGTGCTTGTCTTCTGCAGGACAAAGTTGGAGCGAACTAAAACAGGACTGCATACAGGTATTTAACCAGGGTTTTAGATTGAACCCAATTGAAATCGGCAAAGACCAAGAGGTTATCAGTGCATTCATCATTTACAATGACGATCACTCAAAAATAGAGCTCTTTCTGCCTGATGGTTCTGATCAGATGATTCTTAAGAAGGTTGACAAGAATACTTACGGCTACTCAAATTATAAGTATGATTCCAACAAATCAATACTCTATATTAACGGTGCTGAAAAATATAAAGGCAATATCGAATAATTAAAATTAATTCTACACTTACACTGGCTATTGCCAAGCGGCAGGATTTAATGTAGTTTACATAATGCTTGTTTATTAGTTTTGAACCCAAAGAATGGATTCATGAAATATGTTGGACTCATCATTAACTGCCTTGTTGCTGTTGGCCACAGGCCTTAACAAAGTTACACAATAGTTCGTTAGTAAGCAAAACGTTCCAACTGCTATCGTGACTAAGCTTAATGGTTTTTTATGTATTAAACCCAATTATTAAATTGATAAGTAGGGATAAGCTAAATATTATATAAGATTCAGTGGTTATCGTATTCTACCGTTGCGGTCTAGAATGTTCCTAATGATAATCTCACAGAATCTGTAACTCGAAACTTAAGAAAATACGCTTACAACCATAAAATTAATGGCCAAATGTTATTCAGTGCATGCAAAATAACACTCCATATTAAACCATTTTTCACAGCAACATATGAAAGTATAAAACCATTTAAGATGAATGGCAGAAGTGTAACAACAATGCTTAAAATATCAGATTGGCTAAAATCAAAATTGTAATAATGCCAAAATCCGAAAGAAAAGGCACTACACCAAATAAGAATACCTCTTAAAAAATCTGTATTCAAGTAATTTATAAAGGTTAAGATATATTTTTTGGGAATGACCATTGTTATTAATGCAAATATGAAAATAGCGGAAGTAGAAGCACTTATTTCATAAAAGTTTAAACCAGCAATTCTGCAGATTATTAAATAAAAGAATGCAACCAGACCCAACATAAACCATTTTACATTATTTTGTAAGGGTCCTCGAAAAGCACATTCTTCAAATAGAGGAGCTACAATAGCTATCTCCAACATTATTTGACATGATGACATCGATTTCATATATGAAGGTATTATACCTAAAGATCTTACAGGATCAACAATCCCCCAGCGGAAACATATCATTTGAATCATTGAAGACAACAAGACTACAAAAAACAGGACTGGAATCATCCATAATGTAAACACTATTTTAGACCGCACACCTGCAGTTGAAGGAGATGTTTTACGGCCTGTTACAAAATGAAAAAAGTTTTGTAGTCTTATCATTAGCAGCTCAAATATATCACATTAATTTTATGTTCAAGCACAGTTCAGGATACATATTTATATTAAATTTTTCTAATAAAAATATTACGATTTGTTGAAATTTATATCTATACATATAGAGTCAACTTTTTAAAAAAAAGCGCCAAAGTAATTCTTCTTTAAATTATCGATTGCGAATCAGTCTCCAACATCAGAATTCAATACATCTTAAAATTGTTATTGCTTATTTTACAGGCATCATTCTTGCAAATGTGCTAGTACACTAAAACGTATTATTATGAACAATGACAAAACAATTTCGATATTAAACGATTTGCTTAATATCACGAATGACAGAATCGCTGGATTTGCAAAAGTCGCCGGAAAGGCATGGGAAAACTACAACGATCTTCGACCTGCTTATGATGATATGGTGGCAGAAGCATGGGATATGAAAGAGGAATTAATCGACCTGATTCAAAGCAAAGGTGGAAATCCTGATGATCAAACCAGCATTTCCGGTGCATTCCACAGAGCCTGGATTGATATTAAGGATACATTCGCTTCTGATAAAGCTGAATCCACGCTTGAAAATGTAGTTTTTGGAGAGAAAGCGGCTATAGACGCCTTCCAGAATGCGCTCAATAGCGGTGAGCTTTGCCGCGAGAGCGAGGCAGTAATTGGTAAACATTTACAGCAGCTTAGTGTTTCCTATAATAAATTTAAAGTGCTTGAAAAAATAAGCTAAATTATTGAGGATTACATTTGATGATGATTAAAAGGGGATAAAAGCCATACACTAATATTATCCCTTTTTAGACCTTTTTTATTACTATATTAAGTTACAATGAAACTTAAATTGATTCAATGACGCTAATTTTCATAAAACATCCATCATCTTTTACAGTTCTTTACTAGCTTAAATGCTTGAGGGATAAAAAAGGAGACATAGCCAATTTGCAGAAATATTATCTCCTGGCGCTAAATTTAGCATCCGAATTGTACACTCAGTATCTATCTGCAATTTTGATTATCGCTGCTTGAGCTGAGGGCAATTATTTTGTAAAATCATAACTATGAATCAGAATAAACCCAGCTATTTAAATTTTAAAACGAAAGATTATCCTTGGAAGCCTGATGTTGACTACAGGAAGTATCCTGAATTGTATAAAGTGGGAAAAGGCGAACAGGGCGTTTTAATATGCGAACCCTACAAGTCTGAAATCGATCCTTACTGGCGTTTTAAAACCGAATTAATTGCAAAAGAGAGTTCACAAAAGATTTACTTATTATTTTTAGAGTACCTGAAAAATAATGATTTTATAGGTGCTGATATGGCGAGAAAATACCTACAGATGGGATTTACAAGAGCACGGCGCTATTTTAATTATAAAGGTGGGCAAAAATATGACACAGGAAATGATTACAACCAATTAAAAAAAGGAACTGGTGACCCCGAGAAAGCTAAATCTGCAGAAATATTCTACCAAAAATGGATAGCAGCAGAAAATAATAAGCAGTACGCAGCTCTGAAAACCGCATGGAAAAAAACAAGGGGATAACTATTGTTTTTATGTCTATAATTTAAACATATTTGTTATTGATGAAAATAATATATTGTGAAAAGACATTCTGACTTACTCACTATAATTTCTCCTATTATAATTATCGTTTTTAATAAATGCAGCTCTTTCGTATTTAAATATGAGGTAATAGAATGGTCATTTATTCCGATTACGATGATAGAATGGATGATGATCATCTTTTTCATCTCAATGAATGGTGGAACTGATCTTGTGACATTATGGTTAAAAAGACCTTCTAAAAATTGGCTATTGTCTATAGTTTCGTTACTGATCGTTTTGCTATACCCCAACATCTTTTCCAACATCAAAAACTTCTGTGGTAGTTGGATGTTAGTTACATCCTATATTTTAATTGCAGTACTCAATCCCTTTTTTGAGGAGTTTTACTGGCGCGGGCTTCTGACCGATATAACACCGCATTGGAATGCGACTGCCTCTACTTTATATTCAAACCTCCTGTTTACTTTTAATTATGTTGTTTTGCAGGCAAGTTTTAGACAATCTACTACGTGGGAAATGATATTATTTATCTTCATTACAAGCATAATATGGTGCATAACCTATCAAAAAACCAACAGCTTGAGATGGGTCATCCTGTCCCACTTTGTGTGGAATCTATTCACTATTGGTTCTTTTGTTATTTAGGAGCGTAATATTTAGAATAATAAATTTTAAAATACCTAATGCTTGCCAGGAATGTTAATATCTTGCAAGGAACTTGAACCGCTTATGATATCTGATTTTTTAATCACACTGATCTCACCATTAAGTTCAATAACTACAGCTAAAACTTCATCTAATTTTTCTATACCTGCCTGACGGACGACAGCATAAATTTCATCCACAGTAATTGCTTCAGTTCTCATATTTTCTTTGAGGTATGCTCCTTTATAGAAAAGTAGACGTGGTGACGAATTAATTAAATGTTCCATTTTGTCTGAAGTACTAGCAAGTTTAGCGAAGAAATACTGCATCGCTATAATTAACAGTAAAACCATCACACCTTCTGCTAAAGGAACCATGGCCAGCATCATATAAGCTAAAGTTGAACCTAATGCCACTGTTACCACGAAGTCAAAGGCATTAAATTTGGCCAGGGTTCGCTTACCCGATATTCTTATGAATAGGAAAAGAATAACAAATGAAATAACGGTCATTAGTGCCACCTGTCCGAGTTTTTCCCAATTCTCAAAAAGCAGTTCTTTCATTTTTTTAGATTTAATTTTCAATTGACAAAATAATGCCAGAAAATTAATGCTGTGAGAATTATGTACTGCTTATAAAAAAATCCCCGCCAGGCGAGGATAAAAACTAATAACCATGAAAACTCATATATGCATGAGATCCGGGTGCAAAAATACTGTATGCGTCCAATATTGGCATCAAGGTTTAATTTATAATTTAAATATTTTTAATAAACAGGGTCTATACATTATATCAAAATGACTGTTAACTATACTCATTACTATTTTGATGGTCTGATGTTTGGTTATAGGAAAACATTATTAATCAAATAGAAATATATGCCGTACATTACAAAAGATCAAGATGCACAATATAGCATCTACTACGAAGACCTTGGACAGGGAGAGCCTGTTATTTTAATTCACGGATGGCCCTTAAGCGGGAAATCCTGGGAACTTCAGATTCAGGCGCTCTTAGATGCAGGACACCGCGTGATAACTTATGACAGAAGAGGATTTGGTCAGTCATTTGTAAGCAGCAATGGTTATGATTACGACACATTAGCTGAAGATCTTCACCAGCTGATATCCCACTTGGAACTTAGAAAACCAGCACTTGTAGGTTTTTCAATGGGTGGTGGTGAAGTGATCCGATACATCACCAATTACGGAAGTGATAATATCTCAAAAATTGCGCTTGTAGCTTCCATCATCCCACTCGTTAAAAAGAAGGACGATAATCCGGACGGTGTTCCGCAGGAAAAACTTGATGAGATTATAAACAACCTCAAAGATGATCGCCTCAACTTTTTGGAGAGTTTTCACATGGATTTCTACAACTATGGTATTCTATCAAAATCTGTGAGCCAAAAACAGCTTGATTACGACTGGAACATTGCTTCACAGGCTTCACCCATTGCAACAATTAAAGCAGCGGAAAGCTGGGCTAATACGGATTTCAGATCTGAAGTAGGTGCAGTGACCGTTCCTGTCTTAATTGTTCACGGAGATGATGATAAAGTTGTTCCTATTAAAACTGCAGGAGATCAGGCAGCGCAACTGATAGGTCATAGTCAGTATCATGTTATTTCAGGTGCTCCACACGGACTAAATATTACTCATGCCGAAGAATTGAATCCAATTCTTATAGAATTCTTAAAACAGTAAAATATTCCAAAAACTTTTTATATATAAACAAGGAGCAACGTGAATTGATGTTGCTCTTTATTTTTGTTAAAGCTTAGTAAAATCTAAAGGATATTTTTAATATCTATTTAATTACGTTTGATAATATCCACCACTTATCAAGTTTTACTAATATTATCAAATACTCTATAGATTTAAACATTTCCAGCAGCTGTTCCAATTTAATTCTGGTCTGTAAAGCCAGAGCATTGGATTGGTACATATTTATAAGAGATAAGGTCCAGCATTATCCAGACAGTCTTTAATCGCCTGCTCTACTTCGTCAGATTTATGATATTTTTTTTTCGAGAATAGCCCATCCCCTGCTCCCACTATGGCTAAGTCTTGCTTAACTATATCGTCTTAATTGCCAGGTTTCCATCTACCATTAATCTAAAGTGTGTACAACAATTGTAAGCAAGAGGTTGCCATTGGAACTGATTTAGTATAATCTTCATATTGTTAATCGCAGTACAAATATCAAAATTGGTGGTTCTGGCATCATCTTTTCATACCTGTGCATTCTGCATTTAGCTTATAAGGTCTTTCTTCTGTCCATGCGGCATTAAAAATTTTTAGCCAGCTTCGAAATCTGCAGTTTTTAAGGAATGGAATTAACCCAATGTCATAACATTGTTATCAATACACCTGGCTATATACAAAACTTTGGTTATCTGCTGGGAATTAATACAAAAAATTTATCAATCGCTTTTTACAGCCAAAACTTAGCAGATATATTTGATTTTGATCAAAATATTATCAATCAAAGTCTTAACAGCATTAATTGTTTTAACAGTATTGCTGAGCACCCTCTATATAAAGACGCTATTACAGATCATTCGGATAAGGTTAAATGCAGCGGACGTATTACATTAAATCACCAAGAATATCATATTGTCGTTTATACATATAATCATCTTCTATATATTGAATTGGAGCAAGTTATTTTAGCCGATAATGCTGAACAGAAAGCTCTTAAAAACGTTAAGAATCTCATATCAACTAAAGATGGCAACCAGATATGGAATACACTTGTAAAGGATATCGCAAATATTACTGGTTACGAAAGGGTAATGATATATAAGTTTAATGCCGATGCAACAGGACGCGTTATTGCTGAAGAAAAAAACACTGATTTGGAAAGTTTTCTCAATGTACACTATCCTGAAAGCGATATTCCAAAGCAGGCGCGACAACTATATTTGAAAAACTATAAACGTATTATCTCAGACGTCGAGTCACAACCAGTTCCAATTATTAGTGCTATACCTGACATCGATTTAAGTTTATCTGGGATTAGAGCGATCTCCCCGGTTCATCTTCAGTATCTTAAAAATGGTCGGATTGCCTCAAGCTTCAGTATTTCAATTATTATTAATAATGAGCTTTGGGGTATGGTTACCTGCCATCATTCAACAGCTCGACATATTGATCTTGATGGCAGGATATTATCTGAAATCGCCACATTTATAGCAGCGAATTCATACAGCTCATACAAAGCTTCTCTTGCGCTTAGCTATGATAAGCAACTGAGTAAGAGCTGCTTTGAACTTAAGCTTCAACTGCTGTCTAAAAATAATTTCAAAGATTCGATTTTTGAACATTCAGCCCTTATTCATATGTTATCCGAAACAGATGGTTTTGCAGCCCTGATTGATGGTCAGATTATAAGCATTGGCGATACACCGGACAACAAACTTATTATTAGCATAGCACATTGGTTGCAATCCCAATCTCACAAAGGGTTTTACTTTAATCACTCC